>NZ_JBQOIF010000003.1:0-284617 GCF_052665395.1 Stenotrophomonas sp. 3(2025)
TCTGCAAGATGGACAATCATCCTTCCTGCAGGCGCCTTCACAAGATACCTGCGCATACTTTCAAAGATCAGGGGAAGTGGCCTCAGCGCCATTCCCGTGTGCTGCGAAGTTTCCTTCGTAGCGAGCCGCCCATTATAGCCGGCTTTTCTGCTTCGTCAACACCTTTTTTCAAGGCCGTCTCACCGAGGTGGACGTTGTTGCCGATGCTGCTTCGTCGTTGGACCCGAGGGTCTTTCGTCGTTGCGAGCCGCCTATTATGCCGGACTTTTCGAGTCCGTCAACACCTTCGTTCGATGATCTCGTTCGGCGGTGGTGGCGTTGCTGTTCGCGTTGCCGGCTTCCGAAGAAGTCGCCGCGCTGCAGCAAGGGAGCGAATTCTAGAGATCCTGCAGAATTCGTCAACACATTTTTTTCAGGAGCATGACAACGCATCGGCTCCTGCATGCACAACGGGCGTGCAACGATCACGGCGGCGTTGCCCGCGCGTTGCGCGGTCAACGCCGCAGGCGCTATCTATAGCCGGATGCATACAGGAAGGAAGACGATGGACACGACGGTACGACAGGGATGGTGGCGCGATCTTTCGATGCCGGCGATCGTCGCCGGCTTCATCACCGTGCTGGTCGGCTTCGCCAGCTCGGCAGTGATCGTGTTCCAGGCCGCGCAGGCCGTGGGGGCCGACCAGGCCCACATCGCCTCGTGGATGTGGGCGCTGGGGCTGGGCATGGGCGTGACCTGCATCGGCCTGTCTCTGCGCTACCGGGTGCCGGTGGTCACCGCATGGTCGACGCCTGGGGCGGCGATGCTGGTCGTCGGTGCGGGTGGCGCCTCTCTGTCCGAGGCCACCGGTGCGTTCCTGCTTGCGGCAGTGCTGGGCATGCTCGCCGGCTTCTCGGGCGTGTTCGCCCGGCTGATGAAACGCGTGCCCATGGCCCTGGCCGCGGGCATGCTGGCCGGTGTACTGCTGCGCTTCGGGCTGGACGTGTTCGTGGCGATGAACACCCAGCGCGTGCTGGCATTGGCCATGTTTGCTACCTGGCTGCTGGGCCGCCGCCTGTACCCCCGCTATGCGGTGATCGCCACCCTGCTGGTCGGCATCGCCATCGCTGCCAGCCAGGGGCTGCTGCATGCACAACAGGTGCACCTGCAACTGGCGGTACCGCAATGGGTCACTCCCTCGCTGTCGTGGACGGCGATGGTCGGCATCGCCCTGCCCCTGTTCGTGGTCACCATGGCGTCGCAGAACATCCCCGGTGTGGCGGTGATGCGCGCCTCCGGCTACGACGCGCCGGTGTCACCGGTGATCGGCTGGATCGGCGTGGTCAACACGCTGCTGGCGCCCTTCGGTGCCTACGCATTGAACCTGGCGGCCATCACCGCGGCGATCTGCATGAGCCGTGATGCCCACGAAGACCCGGCACGGCGCTACACGGCGGCGATTGCGGCCGGCGCCTTCTATATCGTCATCGGCCTGTTCGGGGCCACCGTAGCGGCCCTGTTCGCTGCCTTTCCCAAGGAACTGGTGGCCTGTGTGGCCGGCATCGCCCTGTTCGGCACCATCGGCAACAGCCTGGCCAGCGCATTGGCAGTGGAGCGCGACCGCGAGGCCGCGCTGGTCACTTTCCTGGTGACCGCCTCGGGCATGACGCTGGCCGGTGTCGGTTCTGCGTTCTGGGGCCTGGTCGCCGGAACGCTCTGCCTGTGGGTGCTGCGGCCGCGGCGGGCGGGCTGAAGGGATCAGCCGGTCAACACGGCGCCGAGGATGCCCAGGCCTACGGAAACGGCAATGGCGATCACCGCGCCGATCACGCTGGTGTCGCCACGTGCCGCCAGCGTACTGCGCACCGCAGCTTCATCGTCGCGGTTGAGCGCCTCGGCGCGCGCGATCTCCCGCTGGCAGTGCTGCAGGTACCAGCTGTTGGCGAGGACACCCACGGCGATGCTCATACCCAGGTTGATCACCAATGACAGGGCTTCAGGCACATCGAGCAACGCCTCGATCACGCTGGAAGCCAGCAGTACACCTACCCAGATGGCGGCCATGCGATACATCTTCCGGTACATCATCCAGATCACGCCAAACAGGAAACCCGGCCAGTGCCAGGTGCCTGCCGCGTTCGCGGTGCCCTGATCCAGGCGCCAGCGCTTGCGGTAGATCGGGAAGTTGCCGCCGACAACGGCTGCATAGAGCGCCATCCGGCCAGTCAGTCCGGCGCCCAGTGGAACGGCATCGGGCGTGGCGGGCGCAGCCGGTGCACGGTAGGGATCATCGCTGGCCGCTCTGGCAACGGCGGCCTCACCGACAGGCGGTGCTGCCCAGCCATCTGCGATACCGTTGCCGTCCGACGCAGGCGTTGCGGTCTGCAGCGCCTGCAATGGCTGCCAACCAGCCATGCCCTCGCACCAGATCAGCGTGTGCCCGGCGATGACACCGTCCTGCTGCAGCTTCTGCAGGCCGGCCAGGTCCACTGGACCTTCACTGCTGCCATTTCGAGCGTAGTACCACTGTGCTTCCTGCATTGAAGATCGTCCTGTGTAAGCGTTTTTCGGGTTACAGGGATGCGCTGGACAGCGTCTGCACCAGCGTGTGGCGACCGCCTGGTGCCACGGTGACCACATCGGGTCCGGCGTTGGCCGCTTCCAGGCATACATAGTCGCGCCAGCCATCGCCGACATCGGCCATTCTGGCGGCAGCTTCGGCGCCCGGGTTCCATGCCACCAGCGAGCGGCTGCCTTCGGTGCGGAGGTCGATGCGGCGCTTGAGCACCGGGTCGCGCAGCACATAGTGTCCGCCGGCCTGGGTGTAGATGCGGTCGCTGCGGCCCGGGTCACGCGGATCGCGCAGCGACCAGGGGCCCTGCTGGTGGCGCGGCTGGGCGTAGTTCTCGAACTTGTCGAGGTAGTCCAGGCCGTCGACGCCGTCGACATCGACCTTGCTGGCGTCACCGACACGGAAGTAGTTGTGCAGCGCCTGGGTGATGGTGGCCGGAGCCTTGCCGGTGTTCTCGGTGACCAGCTGCTGGCGCAGTTCACGGCCGACACGGACGGTCATGGTCAGGCGCAGGCCGAGGTTGTCCAACGCCGGCGGGGCCAGGGTCAGCTCGATGCTGCCATCGTCGAGCCGGCGCGCCTGCTGCAGTTCCCAGGGCAGGGTGCGCACGAAACCGTGGGCGGGCACGTCGTCGCCCTGCCCCTGGCGGCCGAAGTAGGGCCAGCACACCGGGCTGCCGCCACGGATCGGCGTGGGCAGCGCAGCACGCTTGGGCGAGAGCCACATCACATCGGGCTGGCCCTTGGGCACGAACGAGAGGAGTTGGCCGCCGAACACGCTGATTGCGGCGGTGGCCTGGGGAGTTTCCACCAGCCAGGCGTCGAGTCCCTGGAACTGGCCACTGCTGACACCTTGGATCTGTTGCACGCTGGATCGACTCCGGATGGCCGGCGACTGCACGGCACTGTAGTTGTTGGGAAGGCTGAAGCGGGTCGGCGCGGCTGGCGCCTGTGCCTGCGGTTGTGCCTGCAGCGCGCGCAGGATGCGCTGGCCGGCGCGACCGTCGGCGTCGGCCCATCCGAGCCGACGCTGCTCGACCTGGATGGCGCGACGACTGGCGGTACCGATCATGCCATCGGCGGCGCCGATGTCATGGCCGCGCGCGAGCAGCAGGGTCTGCAGCTGGCGGCGCTCGTCGCGGCCAAGGCCAGGATCATCGGTTGGCCAGGCGGTGACCAGGCCGTTGCTGCCACGCAGGCGGTCGGCCAGGGTGGCGATGGCCAGCGCATAGCTCTCGGCCGCGTTGTAACTGTAGATCGCGTCGTAATTGCGGAACACCAGCAGCGCCGGGCCTTTTGTCCCGGCCGGCAGCAGCAGCGCGGCGCGGGCATCGGCGGGCAGGCCGGACGGTGCCAGCGCGCTGCCGTCCAGGCCGGTCACGCCCAGTGCGCGCCAGTCGGCCAGTGACCGGCGCTGGGTGCGGCCCGCCTGGCTGGCGTTGAAACCGGCGGGGACACGGACTTCCATGCCCCAGGGTTCGCCGGTTCGCCAGCCGGCACGCTTCAGATAGTTGGCGGTGGAAGCCAATGCATCGGGAATGCTGCCGACCAGATCGCGGCGGCCGTCGCCATCACCATCAACGGCAATGCGTGCGTAAGTGCTGGGCATGAACTGGGTGTGGCCGAAGGCACCGGCCCAGGAACCGGTCAGGCCCTGCGCCTGCAGGTCGCCCTGGTCGATGAGCTTGACCAGCGCCAGCAGTTCGCCGCGGAAGAAGGGTTGCCGGCGGCCGGCACAGGACAGCGTGGCCAGCGACTGCAGCAGCGGGCGTTTGCCGAACACGCGGCCGTAGTCGCTCTCCACACCCCAGACGGCGACGATGGTGATGGGATCGACACCGTACTGCGCCGATACACGCTGAAGCAGGTCACGGTGCTGCTGCAGCATGGCGCGACCGTCGTCCACGCGCTGGCGATCGACCAGTGCGGCCAGGTAGTCCCAGATCGGCGTGGTGAACTCCGGCTGCGCATCGAGCAGCGGCAGCACGGTAGGGTCGGGCTGCAGTCCGGCGGTGATCGCATTGAAGCG
This sequence comes from Stenotrophomonas sp. 3(2025), assembly GCF_052665395.1. Taxonomy (NCBI): domain Bacteria; kingdom Pseudomonadati; phylum Pseudomonadota; class Gammaproteobacteria; order Lysobacterales; family Lysobacteraceae; genus Stenotrophomonas; species Stenotrophomonas sp. 3(2025). The sequence continues at coordinate 4,580 of NZ_JBQOIF010000003.1, forward strand.
GTCAGCGGCAATGCCCTGGCTGGCGGCCGTCGCCTGCAGGCCCGCCATGCAGCGGGCGAACGCGGGATCAGCGGTTGCCGCTGCTGCCGGCGGCGCGGCCGCTGGCATGGCAAGCGCGGCGGCCAGGCCGAGCGTGGTCAGAATGGGCATGGCGTCCTCCGTGTTGCCGGTGCTGCAGCCATGGTAACGCGGAGGGGCGACAAGGTTGGTCGAGATTGCCGGCCAGCGACCGGTACTACCTGTGCCTAGGGTGAGGGGCGCAGGAGGCGCAGGCCATAGGCGGGATCGTCCGCGTTCCAGGATGCCGCCACCTCCAGCCCTGCCTGCTGCAGCAGGTGGCCGAAGCTGGCATCGGTGTACTTGTGGCTGTACTCAACGCGGATCGGTTCGCCAGCGCTGAAGTGGAAGGTACGGCCGTCGATATGCACGTCCTGCTCGCGCTGGCTGACCAGATCGGTTTCGATGCGCAGGCGCGCGGTGCTGTAACGGGCCCGGTGACGGAAACCGTCGAGATCGAAATCGCTGCCGACCTCGCGGTTGAGACGCGCCAGCAGGTTCAGGGTGAAGGCGGCGGTGACACCGTCGGCGTCGTTGTAGGCGGCTTCGATCAGTGCCGGGTCCTTGTGCAGATCGATGCCGACCAGGGCCAGGCCGTGCTTGCCCATGGTCTGGCGCATTGCGCGCAGCAGCGCGATCGCATCCTCATCGGCGAAGTTGCCCAGCGTGGAGCCCGGGAAGAACAGCAGCCGGCGCGCGGCAGGCCGCTCTGGCGCGGGGACCTGCACAGGGCGGGTGAAGTCGGCACACACCGGCAGCATTTCCACGTCCGGCAGCGCCGGGGCCAGGTGGTCGATGCTGGACAGCAGGGCCGCGCGCGATATCTCGATGGGTGTGTAGGCCACTGGATCCTGCAGGGCAGCCAGCAGGCGCGCGGTCTTGCGGCCGCTGCCGCTGCCCAGTTCGACCACATGCACGCGCGGCCCCACCGCCTGGGCGATCTCCGGCAACACCCCATCCAGCAGGGCCAGTTCGGTGCGTGTGGGGTAGTACTCGCGGGTATGGGTGATCTGCTCGAACAAGCGCGAGCCGCGCGCGTCGTAGAAGTACTTGGAGGGCAGCTGGCGAGAGGCGTGCGACAACCCCGCCACGGCGTCGGCAAGGATCTGCTGGCGGCCGGGGGTAAGGTCGGTCAGCGCCTGCAGCGCATCCTGGACGGTACTCATGAAAGATCCCTTGCCAGGCGCACGCCTGAGAACTGCCAACGCGCCGGTGGCATGAAGAAGTTGCGGTAGCTGGCCCGTACATGGCCGCGCGGCGTGGCGCAGCTGCCACCGCGCAGGACCCACTGGCCACACATGAATTTGCCGTTGTATTCGCCGAGGTTGCCGGCGAAGGGACGGAAGCCGGGATAGGCGCCATAGGCGCTGCTGGTCCATTCCCACACGTCGCCGAACAACTGGCGCAGTCCGTCGCCCTGCCCTGCCATCGGGTGCAGATGGTCGTCATCGGCGAAGTGGCCTTCGACTGGCTGCGTGGTGGCGGCCGCTTCCCATTCGAATTCGGTGGGCAGGCGGGCACCGGCCCAGCGTGCGCAGGCATCGGCTTCGTAGTAACTGAGGTGACAGACCGGCGCATGCGGATCGAGCTCGCGCCAGCCACCGAGGGTGAACTCGCGCAGCAGGTCGTCATCCCAGTACAGCGGATGCTGCCACTGCTCGGCCTCGCGCAGCGCCCAGCCTTCGCTCAGCCACCAGCGCGGATCGCGGTAGCCGCCGGCGTCGATGAAGGCGCGGTACTCGGCGTTGCTGAGCGGGCGTTCGGCGATGGCATGCGCGGGAAGCAGCACGCGATGCACGGGCGATTCATTGTCATAGGCGAAGGCCGCGTGCTGCGGCCAGGCGGACGCACCGATACTGACGATGCGTTCGCCCTGTTCCACCCAACCCTGCGTGCCGAGGGCGCTGACGGGGATGGGCAGGTCTTCGCGGTACGGCGGCTGCAGCGGATTGCACCAGAAGGCGTGCTTGATGTCGGTGAGCAGCAGCTCCTGGTGCTGTTGTTCGTGCTGCAGCCCCAGCTGCAGGTGCTGCAGGGCGTCGCTGCCGAGATCGCCATCGCGCAGTCCTGCCAGCACCTGCTCATCCACATGCTGGCGGTAGGCGTGGACCTGCTGCAGCGAGGGCCGCGACAGCAACCCGCGCTGAGGCCGTGCGTGGGCGGGGCCGAGACTCTTGTAGTAACTGTTGAACAGATAGTCCCAGGCCGGATCCCAGGGGGTGTAGCCGGGCTGGCTGGCCAGCACGAAGCGTTCGAAGAACCAGGTGGTGTGGGCCAGATGCCACTTGGCCGGGCTGGCATCGGCCATGCTCTGCAGCAGGGCATCTTCCGGGCTGAGGGGTGCGGCCAGCTGCACGCTGCGCCCCCGCACATGGGTGAAGTGGCGGGCGAGGTCACGCTGCGGGGCAGCGACGGCGGCGGGTACGCTGTCCATGCCACCAGCTTCGACCGCAGCCGGTGAGCGCAATGTCATGGCCCGGTGCCACGGTGTTCACATCAGGCTGCGCCTATTCAAGAAGGTCGCTGCTGCGCCGCTAACGGCAGTGCTGCGGCCGCGTCGTGACCGCGCTGGAATTCCGTGTGTCCCATCATCCGCTTCGACAGCCTGTGCACTATCTGTTCGTGCTGCCCGCCGTGCTGGTCGCGCTGGTGCTGTGGGCGAGCCTGGAAAGCGATGATGTCGGCCGCGCCGGGCAGCGCATCCTGCCGTGGTTGCTGGCCTGCCTGGGTGCAGGGCTGGCGCTGCTGTACAACCAGGTGCGCACGCTGTGCCTGTTGCTGCTGGTGGCGCTGGCCTTCGCGGTGCTGCACCAGGACCTTGGGCACTACCTGCGCGAGGGCCGGGTGACGGCGTTGACGCCATTGCGCTTCCACGCGATCTCGACCTGGCTGCCGTTGCTGTTCGCCGTCCATGCGTTGTGGCCCGAACGTGGCCGGCGCCGCCAGGACCTGCTGCTGAGGGCCACGATCAGTGGTGTTGCGGTGGCGATCTTCATCCTGCTTGCCGCACAACAGCCACAGGGCATGCACGACCTGCTGTCGAACCGGCACTTCCCCTGGATACCGAGCGACTGGAACGCGCTGGCGCAGCTGCCTGCCGTGCTGTTCCTGCTGGCCACCGCGGCGCTGGGATGGCAGGCCTGGCGCCAGCCGCGGCCGCTGCACACGGCGATGCTGCTGGCCCTGCTATGCCTGTGGTGGATGCTGCCGCGGATCTTCCTGCAGCCGGTGCTGCTGCCGGCGCTGAGCGTGGCGGCACTGCTGCTGATGCTGGGCGCGACCCTGCAGGAATCCTTCCACATGGCCTTCGGCGACGAGCTGACCGGCCTGCCCGGTCGCCGTGCGTTCAACGAGACCCTCAAGCGCGCCACCGGCACTTACAGCATCGCGATGATCGACGTGGATCATTTCAAGAAATTCAACGACACCCACGGCCACGACACCGGCGATGACGTGCTGAAACTGGTGGCCTCACGGCTGTCGCGGGTCGGCGACGGCGGCCGCGCGTTCCGCTATGGCGGCGAGGAATTCGCCGTGGTGTTCCTCGACCGCCCGGCATCGGCCTGCGTGGATGCGGTGGAGGCGCTGCGACAGGGCATCGAACAGAGCCGCATGCAACTGCGCGACCGCAGCACGCGCACCCGCGACGATACGCTCGGCCAGCAGCAGCGCGGGCGCGGCGGTGGCGGTGCGGTGGTGCAGGTAACCGTCAGCATCGGCCTGGCCGACAGCCGGGTCGATCGGCGCCCTGCCGGGGTGGTCAAAGCGGCCGACCAGGCGCTGTATGCGGCCAAGGAGGAAGGCCGCAACCGCGTGTGCGCGCATGGCGGCCAGCGCGTGCTGGCCGTGCGCGGCAGCCAGGCTCAGACGGCGTCGAGGTAGTACCAGCGACCCTCGACGCGCAGGAAGCGGCTGTGCTCGGTCATTTTCACCGCGCTGCCGCCGCCGACGCGGTAACGGGCGGTGAAACGGACCTCGGCACTGTCGCTGCCGGTCGCCCGGTGGGCCTGCACGGTCAGGCCCAACCATTGGGTACGCTGGCCGGGGGCATCCTCGAGCGACAGTTCTGCCGGACGGGTGTCCGGGTGCCAGGTGGCACGCAGGTAGTCCGGCAGGTGGCGCACATAGGCGCTGTAACGCGAGCGCATCAGGCGCTCGGCGTCCGGCGCGGCGTCGCCGGCATGGAAGCGCCCGCAGCAGGCGGCGTAGTCGGCGGCCAGGCCACAGGGACAGGGATCGGGGGCGGTTCGGCTCATGCGGGTATTGTCGCGTGGGCGGCGGCAATGTGACAGGCGTATGCTGTCGCGCCCCCACTTCGATCGATCGCCGTGCTGGAACTGATTCCTCCTGAGTTGTGGTGGCTGGTGGTGATCGCCTTCATTGCCGGCCTGGTCGATGCGGCCGTGGGCGGCGGCGGACTGGTGCAGCTGCCCGGCCTGTTCACGGTACTGCCGCAGCAGACCCCGGCGATGCTGTTTGGCACCAACAAGTTCAGCTCGATGTTCGGCACCGGCGCAGCGGCATGGCGCTATGCGCGCAACGTGCGCTTCCCGTGGAAGCCGGTGCTGTTCGCTGCCGGTACGGCCTTCGTGTTCTCCTTCCTTGGCGCTACGGCGGTCAGCCTGTTGCCCAAGGACGCAGTGCGGCCGCTGGTGCTGGTGCTGCTGGTGGCGATGCTGGCCTACACGCTGTGGAAGAAGGACTTCGGCGCGCTGCACCGGCCGCAGGACATCGGCCGCCGCGAGCTGGTGATCGCGCTGGCGATCGGTGCGGCGATCGGCTTCTACGATGGCTTCTTCGGGCCCGGCACCGGCAGCTTCCTGATCTTCCTGTTCGTGCGCTTCTTCGGGCTGGACTTCCTGCGCGCGTCGGCCGCGTCGAAGGTGGTGAACCTGGCGACGAACGTGGCGGCGATCTCGTTCTTCGTACCGACCGGCAACATCCTGTGGCTGTTCGCGCTGCCGATGGCGGCGGCCAACATCATCGGTTCGGTGGTGGGCACGCGATTGGCGCTGAAGGGCGGCACGCCGTTCATCCGCAAACTGTTCGTGGGCCTGGTGGTGGTGCTGATCGCGCGGATGGCGTGGGATACGTTCCGTAGTGCGTAGACGCGGTTGCCGGCCAGCGGCCGGCACTACCACTATCGGGGTTCATGACCCGGTAGGTGCCAACCTTGGTTGGCACAGCGTTTCCAGAGCGGTCAGGCTTCGGCTTCTTCCGGTTCGTCGGCCTGCTGGCGGCTGCGCTCCGGCAGCTTCAGGCGCTTGCCTTCTTCGTCGTACTCGATGAGCAGCACGCCCGAATCGTGGCGGCCACTGATCTCGACGAAGCAGGCGCCACCGATGAACGGTTCCAGCGTCATCACCGATTTCAGCGGGGTGGCCACCACCATCTGGAAACCGAAGTTGTCGAAGATGTTCATCGCCAGCGCGGTGAACTCGTTGTCGGCCTTGTCGAAGGCTTCGTCGAGCACGACTGCGGCATAGCTGGGCAGCTGGCTGTCGGCGCCGCCGAGCTGGTAGCGCAGCGCCGCCGCCAGGCAGGTGGTGGCCAGCTTCTGCCGCTGGCCACCGGATTTGCCGGCGCCGCTGCGGTAGATCTCGACCTGCTGGCGCGTTTCCACATCCAGCTCCACGCCGATGAACTCCACGTGCAGGCGTACGTCCAGCACCACTTCGCGCCAGCGCTTGTCTTCGCCTTCCTGCGATCCGAGGCGGTTGACCAGCTGGCGCAGGACGGTGAACTGCGTTTCGGCAAGGTCGCGCTGCTCGGTCTGCTGCTGCGACAACACCTCGCGCAGCTGCTGGTGGAACTCCTGCACTTCCGGCAGGCGCCGGTCGTTCAGTTCGATGGTCAGCAGAGTGCCACGGTTGAAGGGCACCTGCTCCAGGCTGGCGTTGACTTCGTCCAGGCGCTGGCCAATCGACTTGCGGGCCTCGGCGCTGTGACGCTGCAGCGCGAGCAGGTTGTTCTTGCTCTGGTTCTGCAGCAGGTCGAAGAAGCGCTCTTCGTGCTGCGGCAGGCCATCGCGTTCAAGGCGTTCGAGGCGGGCCAGGAAATCCTCGGCCGAGGCCACCGACACGGTGAAGTCGCCCGATTCTTCCGGCCACTGCTGGATGAAGCGACGGAAGCAGCCCAGCAGCAGGTTCTCGATGCGGTTGACGTCCTGCTGCGAAGACGACAGCTGTTCGTTCAGCGCGTTGCTGACCTGGCGCATGTGCGCTTCCAGCGTTTCCAGGCTGAGCGGGCCCTGCTCCTGCAGGCGCTCGGCCAGGCCGGCTTCCTGGTCTTCGGCCAGCGCTGGCAGGACCAGTGCCCGGCTCTGCTGGCGGGCACGGTCCAGGCGGTCGCGTTCGCGCACCAGCTGGCCGCGCTCGACGCGGGTGTCTTCGTAAGTGCGGCGGGCCTGCTCGATATCGGCGCGGGTGGCGTCGATCTGCTGGGCGATCCTGGCCAGGTCGGCATTGCCTTCGCGCAGGGAGTGCAGGCTGGCCTCGATGTCGGCCAGGCGCTGCTGCGGCGCGGCGACGTCGATTTCGTTCCAGCTGATGCCGACCAGCTGGTGGCATGCCAGGCGACGTTCGTTGTCGCGGTCACGCTGGCTGCGCAGGCGCGCGATGTCGGTATCGCAGCTGGCGATACGGGCCGCCAGCTCCTGGGCTTCCTTCTCGAAAACGGCGAGCTTGTCGCGGTTGCTGAAGCCCAGCAGCCAGCGGCGGCGATCATTGACCGCACTGCGGTCGTCCTTCTCGAAGCGATCGCCCGGATGCTTGACCTGGCCTTCCCGGGTGATGCCGCGGTCGACGTTGCGCAGCTGCTTGGCGTCCACGCATTCGTAGTCGAAGCGCTTGCCCAGCTCGCGACGCAGCCAGCTTTCGAACACGTGATCGCGCAGTTCCAGCTTGTGCAGCAGCGACTTGGCGGACGGTTCGCGGGCGAACGCATCATCATTGCGACGCACGCGGTAGTAGGTGAAGCGCATCCCCAGGTGGGTGCGGTTCACCCACTCGGCGACGTCGTTGTAGTGCTTGTCATCGACCAGCAGCGATTGCGCGAAACCACCGAGCACGCGCTCGATCGCGCCCTGCCAGCTCTGCTCTTCCGAGCGGACCTGGATCAGCTCGCCGACGAACGGCAGGGCCGCTTCGGAGATGCCGGTTTCTTCGGCCAGGCGTGCGCGCAGCTTCTGCATCGGCGCCGGAATGCTGGAGGGCGTGCGCTGCATCGCCTCCAGTTCGCCGCGCACTTCGGAGAAGCGGCGCTCGTCGTCGCGCTTGCCGCCCAGCCGTTCGCTGATGGCATCGTCCAGGGCGCTCGACGCACGCTGACGGTCTTCCAGTTCGGACTGCGCCTGCTCGACCAGCTCGGCGAAGCCATGTGCATCCTCGGGCAGCGCGGCCTGCAGCTTCTGTGCGGCGTCACGCGCCTGCGCCTGCTTGGCCAGGCGGCGGTCGCGTTCGGCTTCGGCGCGGCCCTGCTCGCGCTCCAGTTCCTCGATGCGCTCGCCACCCTGCTGGCGGCGCTGCAGTTCCAGCTCGGCCAGGCGTTCGGTGTGGTTGTCCAGCGCCGCGCGACGCTGCGCTTCTTCGCCCAGCAGGCCACGGTCGCGCGTATCCATTTCACGCAGGCGCGCTTCGATCAACAACTGACGGCGGCTTTCGCGGAAGCTGTCGATGCCGAGCTTGAGCGCCTCGTCGTCGCCGCGACGGCGGCTCATCGCCTGCAGGTCACGGTAGTGGTCGCGCGCCGGCTGCAGGGTTTCGACCTGGCGCCGCGCAGTGACCACGGCCTGGTGCGCGCCATCAAGTTCGGCGAAATCGCTGACCAGTCGTTCGGCAGCGTCGAAGGTCTTCGGCGTGTCGAGCATGAAGTCGCGCAGGAAGACGTTCAGGTCACCCAGGTTCTTCGCCGACTGCGTCTTGTGCAGCAGGCGCAGCGCCATCTCGTTGTCGATGCCGAGCAGGTGGCGGAAGCGTTCGGCATAGCCGGAGAACGTGTCGAAGTGATGGACGTCGGCCAGCTTCTGCTTGAGCTTGCGCAGGTCCAGATCGAAGCCGCCCAGATCCTTGGCGATGTCGAACGGGCGCTCGGCGATCATGTAGTGCTTGCGCACGTCACCGGCGGAGGTGCTGCTGCCGGCGATCCACAGCAGGCGCACCAGGCTGACCACGCGGCCGTCGCCGGCGCGGTACTCCAGCACCAGCGCGGTCCAGGTCGCGCCCTTGCGCAGGTACTGGGTGGCGATTTCACCGGTGCCACTGTCCTGCTGGTCGGCCCACGCGCCGCGCACGTAGGACACCAGGTTGCGGTCGCGGCCGCTGCGTTCGGCTTCACGCGCTGCGGCGTTGAAGTCGACGATGGCCGGTGGCGTCAGCAGTGCGGACATGGCGTCGAGCAGGGTCGACTTGCCCGAACCGGAGCGGCCGACGAACAGGAAGCCGCGCTCGGCGATCGGCACTTCGGTCAGGCCGTTGAAGGTGCCCCAGTTGTGCACCTGCAGGCGGCGCATGCGGAACTGCTGCAGGCGCGGGTCCGGCAGGCCTTCGTTGAACAGGGCGGGAGTGTGCTTGGAAATGGCCATGCGGTGCTCGGGTCTCTCAGGCTTCAGCGGCCGGGGTTTCGCGCAGCTGGCGGTAAACCGCCGACAGCTGGGATACGTCTTCGGCGGAGAACAGCAGCTTCAACGCCGGCGAGACTTCGTGGCGGTCTTCCTGGCCGCCGAGGCGGGTCAGGATGTGGTTGTCCTTCATCTTCTGCACCGCCGAGGCGACACGGCGATTGAAGCCGGCGCGGTCGGTGGACAGGTTCTTTTCGTAGATGGCCAGTGCTTCGGCCATTTCAGCATCGGCGACCACGGCGCGGTTGCCACGCGCATCGGCTTCGCCCAGCTGCTGGCGCAGGTACAGCAGCAGCACCGAATCGATGAAGGTCAGCGGCGAGGTGCGCAGCAGTACCGGTGCATCGACATCTTCGGTGTCGGCCTGGCGGGTGAACGCCACGCCACTGTCACGGTCGAGCACCAGTTCCAGGAACAGGTCCGACAGCGCCGAACGGATACCGGCTTCGCTGCGGATCAGTGCCGGCCACAGCTTGGCGTGACGCAGCTGGTCGATGCTGGGGCCGATCAGCAGCTGGCACAGCGCGCGGCGCGCATCCAGCGGCAGGCGGCCGGTATCGCCCATGTAGTAGACGTCGTTGCCGCGCCGGGGCTGGGCCACGGTCGCCACCGGTTCGGACGGGTAAGCGTCTTCGGCCAGGTCGGCATGCGGTGCGTCGATGGGGTCTTCATGCCAGCTCATGGCGTCTCTCCTGGGTAAACCAAACCAGCGGGATGCGGGCACGACGGATCTGTCCGTCGCCACCTCGCCATTCGGCAAGCTCCTGTTCGCCGGCGATCACGCTGCCAAAGCGCGTGCCCAGCGAGAGGTAGCCGATGACACTGCCCAACCCCTGCGGCGCTTCGCGCTGCGACAGGGCCTGGGCGATGCTGAGTTTCGGCTGCCTGTCGAGCAGGTCGTGCAGGTCGCGGCGCAGGGTGCGGAAATCGATTTCCGACGACGCCACCAGATCGCCGACGCTTTCCAGGCTGATGCTGGCCGCATCGTTGTATTCGACGTTGCCATCGACCTGCGCGCTGCGCGGGTCGTGCAGCTTCCACTGCGACCACGAGCGCAGGCGGCTGGTGGTCAGCTGCAGGTCGCGGCCAATGGCGCGCTGCGCCGGGAAGTCATCGCGCAGTGCCAGTGCTTCGGACTGCGCCTGCTTCAACAGCTGGTTGAGGCGGCGCTGTTCCAGGTAGCCACGGCTCTGCACGAAACCACGCAGGCTGCGCGCGAAGTTCTGCAGCACGTCATGCACCTGGCCACCACGTTCGAGCATGGTGCTGGTGAAGCCGCGCAGGAAGTTGCGCTCGTTGCGATCCAGCCGCCGGGCAAAGCCACGGGCCAGCAGCGTCTCCAGCGCGGCATCGAGCTGGGCGCTCTGTTCGGCGTCGTTGAGCAGGCGCCAGAACGCCTGGAAACTACGGCCCGCGTCGCTCTCGCCGATCACGTCCACGCCTTCGAACAGCTTGGACAGCACGTCGCCGCGCTCGCCTTCGTCATCGATGATGCGTTCGCGGAAATCACGGTTGAGCTGTTCGAAGTCGTCGCGCACGCGGCGGAAGTCTTCGGTCAGCTCGTCGGCCAGGCCGATGATCTGCCGCGTACGTTCCAGTGCGCGCTTGCCGTCCAGGGCCGTCACGCGGCCAGCGCTGACACGGGCGATCTCGGCATCGATGCGGTCGCGCTCGTCGCGTAGTGCGGACAGGCGTGCGTCCGGGTCGGCCTCGGTCTGCGCGGCCAGCTGCGACAGCTGTTCGATCACCAGCGCCAAGCGGCTCTCGGTGGCGGCCACGCGGGCCTGCTCCATGCTGTCGGCGAAGCGGATCGCCTGCAGCGCCTGGGTCGAGAGCTCGTACTGCTCCTGGTCGGCGCCTTCAGGCAGCCGGCGTTCCAGCCAGCCCTGCGCGAGCCAATGGGCGACGTAGGCCTGCGCGGTCCGCGGCAGCTCGCGCGACAACTCGTCGCCGTTGAGCTGGTCCAGCGCACGCTGCAGGCGCTCGTTGAGGACCGATGCCGGCAACGTGCGATCGCCGTCCATCAGCAGGCCCTGCAGCAGGCCGATGATTTCCGGTGCGTGGTCGGCGGCGAGCAGCTTCCATTGCGGCTGTTCGCGCAGGTGGCGATAACGGGTGATGCGTTCGCGGTGCTTCATGCAGCGAGATCGGTCGGAAGGGCGCGGCGGCCAGCGCGCGCGCAAAGGCGCGGCGCAGGCACGGCGAAAGCGGCGGCCACGCGCGGCCGCCACCGGGAGGCGACGGCGCTCAGCGCTTGCCGCCCACTTCGATGAAGCGCAGGAACTCGGCGCGGGTGCGGGCGTCCTCGCGGAAGCTGCCCAGCATCTTCGAGGTGACCATGCTGACGCCGCGCTTGTGGATGCCGCGGGTGGTCATGCACTCATGGGCGCCTTCGACAACGACGCCGACACCGACCGGCTGCAGCACGTCCTGGATGCACTGGGCGATCTGCGCGGTCATCTTTTCCTGCACCTGGAAGCGGCGGGCGTAGGCTTCGACCACGCGTGCCAGCTTGCTGATGCCCACCACCTTGCCGGCCGGCAGGTAGCCGACGTGCACGCGGCCGATGATCGGCGCCATGTGGTGCTCGCAGTGGCTTTCGTATTCGATGTCGCGCAGGACGATCAGTTCGTCGTAGCCGGCCACTTCCTCGAAGGTGCGTTCCATGTAGGCGCGCGGGTCGTCGCGGTAGCCGCTGAACCAGTCGCCATAGGCTTCGGCCACGCGGCGCGGGGTATCCAGCAGGCCTTCGCGGGTCGGGTCCTCACCGGCCCAACGCAGCAGGGTGCGCACGGCATCCTCGGCCTGGACCTGGGTCACTTCGCCCTGCGGGGCGGCCTTTTCGTTGTTCTTGCTCATTGCATACAGCGCCCGAACGGGGGGCGAGCATCGTACCCGACCGGGGGGTGGGTCGTCCTCTGGGGACGGTTCATCGGGGGTCGTCGTGGTGCGTCATTGCTATCGGTCTGGAGGGGGTGAGGGGGCTGCGCAGGACACGCCGTGAACCCGTCCATGGGGGCTCGATGGCGCCATCCCTGGCGCCAACGGTCCTGCGCAGCCCCCTCACCCCCTCCCCGACAGTTTCCTGCGAGCGCGGCCGGACCGCCCGAAAGCGGGGGTCCAAAGCAGGGGTTCATGGCTTCGGAGAGTGCTCTGGTAGCGCCGGGCCATGCCCGGCGAGCGGAGCGGTGCCACCAGGAGCCGCCGGGCATGGCCCGGCGCTACCGCTCTTGTTCTTGAGGAGCCAACCCTCCGCCATCCCAACCGATGCCAGCAGGCGCAACGCTTTCCTCAGCACCCCACCCATTCAGCAAAATCTATTGATAGGAATGAAATTAGTAGTATCCTATCTATTACTTATGGACCGCCCCCTCGACGAGCGCACCGTGCTGCAGATGCAGCTCAGCTCCGGCCTGCTGTACGCAGGGCGGCAGTGGCAGCGCCTGGCCGACAGCCGGTTGGGCAGCTACGGCATCTCCACCGCCTGCACCATGCCCCTGCTGATGATCGGCCGCTCCGGCGGTGGCATCCGCCAGGTCGCCCTGGCACAGCAGCTGGGCATGGAAGGTCCTTCCCTGGTGCGCCTGCTGGACAAGCTCTGCGCCAGTGGGCTGGTCCGCCGCGAATGCGATGCCAGCGACCGCCGCGCCAACCTGCTGTGGCTGACCGAGGAAGGCCAGGCGTTGGTGCGCGAACTGGAAGACCAGTTGATCGGCCTGCGCCAGGACGTGTTCGGCGAGCTTTCCATGGATGAACTGCATGCCGTGCTGAAGGCATGGCGCCTGCTGGCCGAGGCTGCCGACCGCATCACGTAAGCCCGTTGTCGGTGAATACCGCCGCTGCCGTGCATGCGCCAGCGGCTTTTGCCCGTTGCCGTTGTCCTGTTCCACCTCCCCTTCCCCTACCGTCCCCGCCCCTACCGATGCCCGGTGAATTCAGTCTCCACGGAGTGTTCGTCCCGACCCTGCTCGGGTTGATGGTGTTGGCCTACCTGGTCAACAGCGGCCTGCACGCGCTGCTGCAGCGTGCCGGTGCCTATCGCCACGTATGGCACCCGGCGCTGTTCAACCTGGCCTTGTACGGGATCGTGCTGGGCCTGCTGTTCCACCTCCTGCGTTGGATGCAATCGTGAACAAGATCGTGAAGAAGACCCTGCCGGTGCTGCTTACCTGCGCAGCCGTGATCGTCGCCCTGCTGGTGCTGCGCCAGCTGTGGGTCTACTACATGGATGAGCCGTGGACGCGCGACGCCCACGTCGGCGCCGACGTGGTGCAGGTCGCGCCGGATGTGTCCGGCCTGGTCGAAACGGTGCAGGTAGCCGACAACCAGGCAGTGAAAAAGGGCGACCTGCTGTTCGTGATCGATCGCGCGCGCTACCGCATCGCGCTGGAGCAGAGCCGCGCCAGCCTGGCCGAACGCCAGGCATCGGTCGCGCAGCTGCGCCGTGAGATCGGACGCGACCGCAGCCTGCAGGATCTGGTCGCCGCCGAGGACGCCGAAGTGCGCCGGGCCAAGCTGCAGGCCGCACAGGCCGCATTGGCCACCGCACAGGCCGCGGTCGATCTGGCCGAACTCAACCTGGCCCGCACCGAAGTACGTGCACCGGCCAATGGCCGGGTCAACGACCGCACCATGCGCGTGGGCGACTACGTGGTGGCCGGCAAGCCGGTGCTTGCGCTGCTGGATACCGGTTCGTTCCGCATCGATGGCTACTTCGAGGAAACCCGCCTGCGCGGCGTGGCCCCGGGGCAGCGCGTGGACATCCGCCTGATGGGCGAAGACACCCCTCTGCACGGCCATGTCGAGAGCATCGCCGCCGGCATCGAGGATCGCTACCGCAGCAATGGCAGCACCCTGCTGCCGAACGTGACCCCGGCCTTCGACTGGGTGCGGCTGGCGCAGCGCATCCCGGTGCGCATCGCCATCGACGAGGTGCCTGCCGGCGTGGAGCTGATCGCCGGGCGCACCGCCACGGTGACCGTGGATACCGGCCGCCACGTGCAGAACAAGAAGGCCGGCGCTGCGCCGACACAGGCGGGCCTGTGAACGCCGCCCTGCCCCGCCTTGGCCTGATCGTCGCGCTGGCCAGCCTGGCTGCGTGCAGAACCGTCGGCCCGGATTACGCATTGCCCGAGGGCTCGGCGTTCAAGCGGCCGCAAGCGAATGCCGCGTTCATCGATACCCACAATCCCGAAGTGGCTGCCAACCAGGCACTGCCGGCACGCTGGTGGTCGCTGTACAACGACCCGGTGCTGGACGGGCTGATCACCCAGGCGCTGCGCGACAACGTCGAACTGAAGGCTGCCGACGCGCATCTGCGCCGCGCTGCTGCGGTGTACGAGCAGGCGATGGACGCCGGTGGCTTCGAGTACGAGGCCGAAGCCGGCGTCAGCCGCGCACAGTTGTCGGCCGAGTCGTTCCTGCAGGAGCACGAGCTGCCGGTGATCAACCTGGCCGACGGCAAGTTCGCGGTGAGCTACCAGTTCGACCTGTTCGGCAAGCTCAAGCGCGGTGCCGAAGCAGCCCGCGCCGACGAACAGGCGGTGGCCGCTGCACGTGACCTGGCCCAGGTGAGCGTGGTGGCCGAGGTGGCCGACAGCTACCTGGAGATCTGCCATGCCAACCATGAGCTGCATGTCGCCGAGCATTCCCTGCAGCTGCAGCAGCGCAGCCGTTCGGTCACCCAGCGGTTGATCAGCGCAGGCCGCGGCACGCCGCCGGAACTGGCGCGCGCCAATGCCCAGGTCGCGCTGCTGGAAGCCGCCTTGCCCCCGCTGCAGGCGCAGCGTTCGGCCGCCGCCTATTCGCTGGCGGCACTGCTTGGGCAGACCCCGGGCCAGCTGCCGGCCGGGGTGATCGACTGCGCGCACGCACCCACCCTCGCCCAGCCGCTGCCGGTCGGTGATGGCCGCGCGCTGCTGCAGCGCCGTCCCGACATCCGCCAGGCCGAACGCAAGCTGGCCTCGGCCACCGCGCGGATTGGTGTCGCCACTGCCGAGCTGTACCCGGACATCCGCCTGGGCGCTTCGGTCGGCGCCGCCGGCCTGCTGGAAGACTTCGGCCAGCCGATGACCCAGCAGTGGTCGTTCGGCCCGCTGATCTCATGGACGCTGCCGTCCTCGGGCACGCATGCACGCATCCACGCCGCCGAGGCTGGCGCCGATGCCGCGCTGGCCGAGTTCGACCATGCCGTGCTGCAGGCACTGCGCGAAACACAGACCGCACTGGACCGCTATGCGCAGGATCTGCGCCGCCTGCAGTCGTTGCGCGTGGCGCAGGAGCAGGCTGCGATGGCCGCAGAGCAGAACCGCCGGCTGTACCAGGGTGGCCGCACGCCGTACCTGTCCAGCCTGGATGCCGACCGCAGCCTGGCCAGCAGCGATGCCACCCTGGCCGCGGCCGAAGCCCAGGTCTCGCGCGACCAGATCCACCTGTTCCTGGTACTGGGCGGTGGCTGGCAGGACAGTGCCGCGTCTGCGGCTGCGCCGACGGCGGCGAGGTAAGCGATGAACGGGCTGACCGATCGCCAGGCCTGGCTGTTCTCGATCAAGACCTACCTAGCAGCGATCGTCGCGCTGTATATCGCCATGGCCGGCAACCTGTCGCGCCCGTACTGGGCGATGGGCACGGTGTACATCGTCAGCCAGCCGCTGCTGGGCCCGACCCGGGCCAAGGGCGTGTACCGCATCCTCGGCACCCTGGCCGCCGGCCTGGCCACCCTGCTGATGTTGCCCGCCCTGGTGGAAACGCCGCTGGTGCTGAGCGCAGCGATGTCGATCTGGCTGGCCGGCTGCCTGTTCCTGGCCCTGCTCAACCGTGGCCCACGTGGCTACGCGTTCCTGCTGGCCGGCTACACCACTGCATTCATCGGTTTCCCGGCGGTGACCTCGCCGGAGACCATCTTCGACACCGTGGTGGCGCGCAGCGAGGAGATCATCCTCGGTACGGTGGTAGCGGTGCTGTTCGCCTCGCTGCTGTTCCCGGCCTCGGTGCGGCCGATGCTCGGCGCGCGCATCGGCAACTGGATGGAGGACGCGGCGCAGTGGTGCCGGCAGATCCTCGAGCGCGGCCGCGCGCATGCCCCACGCAACCGGCTGGCCGCCGACCTGGTGCAGTTCGAGGCGCTGATCGAGTTCCTGCGCCGCGATGACCCACGCCATGCCGGCGCGGCTGTATCAATGGAGCGCCTGCGCGAACGCATGCTGTTGCTGCTGCCGGTGCTGTCATCGATCGCCGACCGCCTGAGTGCGCTGCGCAGCGATGGACAGACCCTGCCCGAGGGCCTGCCGACGCTGGTCGATGACATCCACGACTGGATCGACACGCCGTCCAGTGCCAGCGACTACGCGCGCCTGCGCGCACGCATCAGTGCGCTGAAGCCGCAGGTGGACCGCGATCTGCAGCACCTGCAGCTGGCCAGCCTGCTGCTGCGCCTGGAGGAGCTGGTGGACCTGTGGCAGGACTGCCGCACCCTGCAGCACGCGATCGACCAGGGCACCGCGCCGCTGGACCGTGCGCACTACCGCATCCGCACCGAACGCGCCGCCACCGACAAGCACGTCGACTACGGCATGGCACTGTTCTCCGCGCTCAGCGCCGGCGTGGCGCTGATGAGCTACTGCGTGCTGTGGATCGGCCTGGGCTGGGAGGGCGGTGGCAACGGCGCGATGATGGCCGCGGTGACCGCCGCGTTCTTCGCGGCACAGGACGACCCGGCGCCGAGCATGGTCTCGTTCCTGGTGTGGGCGATGGTGGCTTCGCTGGTGGCCGGCGTGTACCTGTTCGGCGTGTTCCCCGCCGTGCACGACTTCGGCCTGCTGGCGCTGGTGCTGGCGGTGGTGTTCCTGCCACTGGGCCTGCTGCTGCACCACCCGAAGAGCGCGCTGTTCGCGCTGCCGCTGACGGTCAACCTGGCCGCGCTGCTCAGCCTGCAGAACACCTACAGTGCCAACGTGCAGACCTTCGCCAACTCGTCGATCGCGATGTTCATCGGCATTGGCTTTGCGGTGGTGATGACCCGGCTGTTCCGCTCGGTGGGTGCCGAATGGACCGCGCGCCGGCTGGTACGGCAGGGCTGGACCACGCTGGCCGAGGCGGCCGAAGGCCGTGGCCAGCAGGATCGCCAGCGCTTCGCTGCGCGCATGCTGGATCTGCTCGGCCTGCTGGCACCGCGCCTGGCGGCGACCCCGGAAGGCAGCGACATCGCCTCGGTGGACATGCTCAACGAGGCGCGCATCGGCCTGAACATCCTGCAGCTGCGCCGCGCCCGCCTGGAGCTGCCGGAGCGCAGCCGTGAGGCGGTCGAGCACATCCTGGAGGAAGTGGCCGTGCACTATCGGCGGCAGATCGCCGCACGCAAGCCGATTGTGGCGGCCGAGGCGCTGCGCGAACGGCTGGACACCTCGTTGGGCCGGGTCGGCAGCGTGGCCGCCTGCAAGGCGCGCGACGAGGCGCTGATGGGCCTGGTCGGCCTGCGGTTTGCGCTGTTCCCGGAAGCGAAGGCGTTGGCGCCGGGACTGGCGGACACCGCAGCGCCGTCCGTCTGATGCGATCCACCGGGCATGGCCCGGCGCTACCATCGTCATCCGGTAGCGCCGGGCCATGCCCGGCGTCCTTACGCCACGGCAACAGGATGGTTCAATGAGTTACGACATGATGGTGTTCGAGGCCAGCGTCGCCCCGCGTGAAGCGGCGGCGTTCATCGCCTGGTTCGAGAAGCAGGCGCAGTGGGGCGAGAGCCACGAGTACGATGACCCGGCGGTCAGCAGCCCGGCGCTGCAGGCATGGTTCGCGGAGATGGCGCAGGAGTTTCCGCCGATGAACGGCCCGCTGAGCAATGACGATGATGATCGCGCCGAGGTGACCGAGTACAGCATCGGCCGCCATGTGATCTATGGCGCGTTCGCGTACTCGGTGGCCGAGCGCGCGCATGGGCGGGTGCAGGACCTGGCCGAGAAGCACGGCGTGGGGTTCTTCGATGTCAGTGCGGATGAAGCGGCGATCGTGTATCCGGATGGGTTGGTGTTGATGCCGGAATAGATTTGGCGGCAGGGCTGCGCCCTGCACCTGCCGATTCAACGGCAGCGGCAACGTCAAAAGCGGGCGATCCGTGGGAATGGCATGGCCTGCTTCTGGTGGGTGTCGACCTTGGTCGACACGGTGGATCCACGCCGTGCGTGGAAGAAGATGACCGACGTGATGGTAAGGGCGGCGTTAGAACAACGTGCCCTGCACGGTGGGTTCTTCGCAGCGCGCCGGTTCCTCGGTTACCTCTTCCGCACCCAGCCGCCACGCCAACCCACCAAGGCGGCTGGCGTGTCGTTTCAATGCCGCGTCCAGCACCTCGGCGCTGCCGGCCACCTGCAGGCGCTGGCGGGCGCGGGTCAGGCCGGTGTAGACCAGTTCGCGCGACAGCACGCGGCTGTCCTGCCTCGGCAGCTGCAACCACACTTCATCGAACTCCGAACCCTGCGCCTTGTGCACGGTCATCGCGAACGCGCTCTCGTGTGCGGGCAACGCTGCCGGGTGGAAGGCGCGCGGCTGGTCGGCGGTCTCGCCGGGGAACCAGGCCACCATCGCACCGCTGCCATCGCGCAGGCAGATGCCGATATCGCCGTTGAACAGGCGGTGGCGGTAGCTGTTTTCGGTGATCAGCAGCAGCCGGCCCTGGAAGTAGCCCGGAGTATTGCCAGCCAGCAGCTGTTCAATGCGGCTGTTGAGGCCACGCGCGCCCTGCGGGCCTTCGCGCAGTGCGGTCAACACGCGCAGGCGGCCGGCCTGCTGCAGTGCCTGCGCCGGGTCCACTGCGTCGGCCAGTGCGCGCCAGTGGTCGAGCAGATGCTCGCGCTGGCCGCGCAGCGGGTCCGCCTCGCCTTCATGGAAGCGGACGCCAGCCAGCCCGCCACTGCGCAGCAGGCGCAGGGCGGTACCACTGTCACCGCCACGCACGGCCTGCGCCAGCGGCGCCAGGTCCAGCGCATCACTCTGCCGGTAGCCACGCTGCAACTGCACGCGGCGGCCTGCGAACGCGCGCGGCGGTGCCTGCGGCTGCAGCGTCGCTGCTGCCAGCAGTCCATGCAGCGCCTGCGCATCGTCGGCACGGGTGCCGATGCCATCGCCGCTGGCGCGCAGGATGGCGCTGAGCACATCACCGGCTTCCACCGACGGCAACTGGTCGGGATCGCCGAGCAGGATGAGGCGGGTACCGCTGGCGATCGCGTCGACCAGCTTGGCCATCAGCGGCAGGTCGATCATCGACGCTTCGTCGACCACCACCACGTCCACCGGCAACGGGTTTTCGGCGTGATGGCGGAATCGCGGTGAATCGGGAATCACCCCGAGCAGGCGATGCAGGGTGGTGCCTGTGCTGGGCAGCGCGGTGCACAGCGCCGGGTCCAGCCCCTGCTCCTGCAGCCGCTGTACGGCCAGGCGCAGGCTTTCGGCCATGCGCTCGGCAGCGCGGCCGGTGGGTGCGGCCAACGCTACCTTCGGCACGGGCAGGCCCTGGTGCTGCGCCTGTGCCGCCAACAGCAGCAGCAGGCGGGCGATGGTGGTGGTCTTGCCGGTACCGGGACCACCGGTGACCAGGGCCAGCGGGTGGCGCAGGGTTACGCCAGCCGCACGGGCCTGGTGGTCCTCGCCCGTTGCGGCGTGCGGGAACAGACGCGCGAACAGGGGCGCCACGGCGGCCATGTCCGGTGCAGGCAGCGGATGGCGGCCGATGCGTTGCAGGCCGACAGCCAACTGCCGCTCGTATTCGCGGTAGCGGCGCAGGTACAGCAGACCGTTCTCCAGCACCAGCGGCGCTTCCGCGGCGGCGGCGCTGGCATCCATCGGGGTCGCCACCCAGGGCGAGGCCTGCAGCTGCGCCAGCCACTGCGCAGGTTCGGGCCATGCCGGAATGCCATCGATCACGCGCTGGGGCTGGCGCGGATCGAAGCCAGCGTGCCCCTGCGCCACGGCCAGCGAGGCCAGTGCGGAGGCCAGTGCCACGTCGTCCGGCGTGTCTTCGCGCAGGCGCTTGAGGCTGATGGCCAGGGCGTGGTCCAGGGTGCGCAGCTGGCCGCTGCGATGCAGATCGCGCAGCAGGTTCATGCGGTTTCTCCGCGCGCGCGCGCCGCCATCTCGGCCTGGGCTGCTTCGCCGCCCGCAAACAATGCATCCAGCGCATCCACCAGCTCAGGCGCGAAGCGCTGCACGTGCACGCCGTTGCCGGCGATATCCAGGCCCCGGCAGAACAGATAGCGGATACCGCCCATGTCGCGCGCGTAGTCGTATGCCGCGCCCAGGCGGAAGCGCAGCCAGCGATGCAGGGCCACGGTATAGATCAGCGCCTGCAGGTCGTACTCGCTGTGGCGCATGGCGATCTCCAGCAGGTCCGGGCTGTAGCCCGGCAGCCGGTTGGATTTGTAGTCCAGCACATACCAGCGGCCATCACGCACGTAGGTCAGATCGATCTTGCCGGTCATCAGGCCTTCCAGCCTTCTGCGCAGGCCGAAACCGCGCCGTGCGCTGGAGATGCCGTGCTCGTGCAGCAGCTGCAGCAGCACCGGTACTGCGGTCGGCTCGATGGCGAAGTGGAACTCGATTTCGGCCCGGCGCTCATGCTCGGGCACGCTGCACAGCGCACCGCCTTCGGGCAGCGGTACGGTGAGGGTGTGGCCGACCAGCGGCACCAGCACCGCCACGCCATCGTCCAGATCCTCGTCGGCATAGCCTTCGTCGTGCAGCGAGCGGCGCAGCACGTCGCCCTGTCCCTCCGGTGCCGGTTGCTGCGGCTGCCAGTGCGACCACAGTGCGAAGTCGACGTTCTCCAGTGCATCGTGCAGCACATTGCCGAAGCGGCTGCCCATGAAGCGCGGATCCGGCGGTGCTGTGTCTTCTGCGGCAGCGTCCGGCAACGCCGGTTCCAGCGGCAGCTCGGCACCGGCAGGTTCGTCGGCAGCCGGTGCCGGCAGTTCGGTGGCCGCCGCTTCGATATCGTCGCCGTTGCCAGCGTCGGCATGCGCCAGCTGGGTGAAGCTGTAGACCCACCAGTCATGTGGCACACGGCGGGTCAAGGCACGCACCGCAGGCAGCTCACCTTCGGTTTCGGCCAGCAGCTGCGGCAGGCGGCCCGGCGGCGCACTGTCATCCAGGTCTACGTCCGCGTGCGCTCGCAGCGCCTGCAGGTCGCCCAGCAACGGCGCCAGGCGGGTCTTCGCATGGCCTGCCAGATCGCCGGTGGCGATCCACAAGGCATGCTCGGCGCGGGTCAGGCCTACGTACAGCAGGCGCGCGTCTTCTGCACGCTGCTCGCGCTCGCGCTGGCTGCTGGCCGCGTCCCAGGCGTCGTCCCTGTCCAGCTTCCAATGCAGCTGGCGCTCCCCCTGCAGGTGCACGGTGCAGTGGGTGGCGGTGTTCGGCGCGCCGCCATCGATGCCCACGAACGGCAGGAACACCAGCGGGTATTCCAGGCCTTTGCTCTTGTGCAGGGTGATGATCTGCACCCGTCGGGCGTCGGACTCCAGCCGCAGCAGCTGCTGCTCGTCATCCTGGTCGGCGTTGGCCATCTGCCCCTGCAGCCAGTCCAGCAGGCCGTGCATGCCCAATGCCTGCGCGGAGGCTTCCTGCAGCAGTTCGCCCAGCTGCAGGTAGTTGGTCAGGCGCCGCTCGCCATCGATCAGCGCCAACAGGCGCTCGCCCTGCGCGGCGCAGACATCGGCCACCACCGCGAACGGGCCGCCACGCTGCCAGCGCTCGCGCCAATGCAGCAGCTGTGCCTGGAACCCGCGCTGCAGGTCCCCCTCACGCTCCATGCTGGCAATCGCACTTGCGCCCTGCCCCAGCAGCACCGTTGCCAATGCAGTACGCAATCGCCCTTCGTCGGCCGGTTGCAGCAACGCCAGCAGCAACGCACGCAGGTCACGGGCCTCGCTGGTGGCAAACAGGCTCTGCTTGCCGGCCGCCACCGCGGGAATGCCGACGGCGGCCAGCGCACGCTGCACCAGCGTGGCTTCGCGATGCGAGCGCACCAGCACGGCGATATCGCCGGGTTGCACCGGGCGCCCACGCAGCAACGCGGTGCCGGCACGCGCCTCCAGCAGGATCTGGTGGATCGCGGCCACGCAGGCCTGGGTCGCCGCGTCGCGCGACGCATCGGCGCCAAGGGCTTTTTCACCGTCGCTGCGCAGCAGGCGCAGGGTCAGCGCCGGTGCGGCCCGGCCATCGCGCAGGTAGTCCTCATCGACACGCACGCCACCGGGCCGCACCGGCTCGAACTGGATGTCGCGTTCGAGGAAGGCATCTTCGCCAGCGTTGTCGTACAGCGCCTGCAGCGCGCGCAGCACGGCCGGGCGCGAGCGGAAGTTCTGGTCCAGCGCCGGTGCCTGCTCGGCCACCTGCTTGGCTTTCAGGTAGGTATGGATGTCGCCGCCGCGGAAGCCATAGATGGCCTGTTTGGGGTCACCGATCAGGAACAGCGCCGGCTGCAGCCCCAGTTCGTCCACCTCCGGCGAGGCACCGAACACGGTATGGAAGATGCCCCACTGGCGGTCATCGGTATCCTGGAATTCATCGACCAGGGCGATGCGGTATTGCGCCCGCAGCTGCTTGACCAGGGCCAGCCGCTGCGGGCCTTCCAGCGCGCGGGCGACGCCGTCGATCAGATCGTCGTAGGTCTGCACGCGGCGCACGCGCTTCAGCGCCGACAGGCGCTGGGTGGCTTCCCCGCGCAGGGCGTGCAGGAAGTTCAGTGCCGTGGCACGCAGCCATTGTTCGCGCTGGGCCAGCAGTGCCACGTAGCGCTCAAGCGGTGCCTGCAGCGGCGAGGACGGTGTGCGGTCGGCGAACTTCTTGTTGGTCTTGGCCACCAGCGCATCGGGCAGCAGCGCCGGCAAACGGTCGCTGGACAGCAGTTCGGCTGCATCGCCGCGCTCGGCCCAGCCCAACAGCTGCCGGCCCAGCGGGTGCAGCCAGCCCAGCTTGTAGGAAACGCCGTTGATCCACTTGTTGTCGACCGCTTCGCACAGGTCCAGGAAGAAGCGCTCACCATGCTCGCGCACGGCCATCGACAGTTCCGCCGCCGCACCCTGCAGCGCGGGGCGCGGATCGTCCACGGCCAGCGGCTGCAGTGGCGGATGCAGCGGTGGCGATGCCAGCAGCGCGCGCAGGTCAGCCGCCAGCGCATCCGGGTGGGACCACAACCAGGTCAGCGGTTCCAGCGTTGCCGGGTCGTTGGCATGCACCCGCCACAGATCGGCCGCCAGTTCTTCCAGCAGCTCGCGATCGCTGGCCAGCAGCTCGGGCGGGTCGAAGGTATGCCCGCTTTCGAGCGCATGTTCGCGCAGCACGCGGGTGCAGAAGCCGTGGATGGTGAAGATCGCAGCCAGGTCGATCTCGTCGGCGGCTACCTGCAGGCGCCGCTTCAATGCTTTTGCGGTTTCCGTGCCGTCCTGCAGATGACGTTGCAGCACCTGCCGGGTCAGCAGCGCATCGGGGGTTTCATCGTCGCCGGGCGACAGATCGACCAGGCGCGCAGCCAGGGCCAGGCGCTCGCGGATGCGCTTGCGCAGTTCCTGGGTGGCGGCGTCAGTGAAGGTCACCGCCAGGATCTGGCCGATACGCAGGCCCTGCTCGACCACCAGACGGGTGAACAGCGTGGCCAGGGTGAAGGTCTTGCCGGTGCCGGCACTGGCTTCGATCAGTCGCGTGCCGTGCAGCGGCAACGCCAGGTAAGGGTCGGGGAAATGCGTGTTGATGGGAGCGCCCTCGGCACCGCTGCTCATGCGTGGCCCGCCTGTGGATCATTGCCGAAGCTGCGCCCTTCGCGCACGGCGCTGAAGACCACCTGGCTGTTGCGCAGCAGGTCGGCGTAACTGGCGTCGTCGGCGAACGGATCGGCGCCACGCAGCAGCAGCTGCCAGGCATCACTGTTGGCTTCACCCCAGCTGCGGTCGCTGCCATGCCATTGTTTCCAGCCTTCGCTGCGCTGCTTTTCCACCGGCGCGTTGAACAGCACCCAGCCGGTATAGGGCGCAAAGCGCAGTGGTTCGCGCAGCCCACGCTGGCGCAGCTGCAGCAGCGCGCGCAATGCCGCGCGTGCTGCGGGCACGGTCAAGGCAGGCAATGCATGCGGACCGGGGCCGGCATCACCGCCGTCGTAGAACTGCACCAGCGGCAAGGCATCGCCGGCGGCGTTGGCCAGCAGCCAGTCCAGCCCCTGGCGGATCACCGCGTTGCCGTTGAGGGCGCCGGCGCGCAGGCGCACCAGGCCCTCGGGATGGCGATCACCGACCCGGCCATGCAGGCGCACGCCGTCGATCTCCACTTCATAGCGGCGGCTCTCCAGCGGCGTGCCTTGCAACCAGCCCAGCATGGCCGTGGCATACGGTCGGGTCTTGAGCCGCTCCACTTCAAACTGGCGCTCGCCGAAGATGCCCGACGGCAGCAGCCCGCGTGCGCGCAGCCGCGGGTACAGCGGCTCGCTGTCACCGGCCAGGGTGGCCTGCACCACGGCCAGCTGCACACTGCGCTTCTCCGGCCCACGCGAGGACAGCACCAGCGGCTCCAGGTCGTCGACGTCCTCGACGTCGTCGGCCAGGCGCAGGCCCAGCGACTGTGCGAGGAACTGCCCGGCCGGATCACACACGAAACGACGCAGGCTCTCCAGCGAGACCTCTTCTTCCACCGCGTCGTCCACCGGCGGCGGCAGTGCGGTGTCGAACCACGGCTGCAGGCCGCCGCGCTGCCCGCCCAGTCGCCCGGCGGCCGGGTGCCACTGCCGGCGGTAGCTGAAGCGGCGTGGATCGCCGTCACCGAAGGCGGCCGGCGAGAACGGCTGCAGCGCGTGGCGCACGGTGAAGTCCCGCGTGGCGGTCGACGGATCGAGGTGATAGGCCGCGGCGGCATCGATCAGTTCGCTGACCAGCACCGAGGGTTCGCGCACGCTGCCATCGCGCGGGTCCGCGCCGAGGTAGCTGAGGTAGAACACGTCCTGCGCAGCAGCAAACAGCTGCAGGAACAGGAAACGATCGTCTTCGCGGGTGGAGCGGTCGCCGGGACGGCGGCGCGGCGTATCCAGTTCGGCGGTGAGCTGGTTGAGGCCGGCGGCCGGGTCGCGACGCGGGAAATCACCATCGTTGAGGCCGAGCACGCAGATCACCCGGAACGGCAGCAGGCGCATCGGCACCATGCGGCCGAAGCTGATGCCACCGGTCAGCAACGGCGCGCGCGTATCGGCCTCGGCAAGCGCACCGGCGAAGTGCGCACGCACCACCTCCGGTGGCACGCCATCGGCGAACCCGGCCTTGTACGCATCCTCGGCGAACTGGTTGAGCAGCTTGCGCAGGCGCTCCAGCGCGCGCTGGCTGTTGGGCGAGCTGGGTGGTGTCGGCAGCAGGGCATCGAGCAGCGACAGCAGGCGCTGCCGCCACTGTGCCGGGGTCAACAACTCGCCCAGCCGGCGCTGGTAGACGGCCAGCACGCGCAGCAGGCGCAGCAGCCGGTCCAGCGCATCCAGCGCCCCGCCTTCCAGTTCGATCCAGGGCGCCACACCGGCCAGGTCCACCTCGCTGCCGGTGGCGTGGCCCAGCAGCAGGCGATCCAGCGCGAACTGCCAGGTGTAGGCGTCATCGCTGGGGGCCTGCAGCTGGTCGCGATGCTGGGCATCCAGGCCCCAGCGTGCGCCTGCCTGCTGCAGCCAGCCATGCAGTCGGTCGAAGTCCACCGCTTCCAGGCCGGCGGCCTCGGCCAGGGGTGCACTGGCCAGCAGATCCAGTACCTCGTTCAGGCCGAAGCGCGAAATCGGCAGGCCAAGCAGGTGCACGAACACATCGGCCAGCGGCTCACCGGCCAATGGACTGCTGTCGGCCAGCGCGTAGGGAATGTGTTCGTCCTCGCCCCCCCGTCCGCCGAACACCGCTTCCAGATAGGGCACATACGGATCGATGTCCGGCGCCAGCACGGCGATCTCGCGCGCCTGCAACGGCGGGTCGAAGCGCGGGTCCTGCAGCAGGCTGCGCAGCTGGTCGTGCAGCACCTGCAGCTCGCGCAGGCGGGTATGGCAGGCGTGCACCTGCAGGCTCGGGTCGTCGCTGCGCAGGCCATCGCGCAGTTCACCGGACGGCAAGGCACGACGGTGGAACAGGTCGCGCTGCAGGCGATGCAGCAGGCTGTCGGACAGCCCGCCCTGGTCCATCGTCGGCCGCGTGTCTTGCTCCGGATCGGAATAGGCCGCGATCTCGCCGGCCGGATGCACCACTTCATAGCTACCCAGCACCGCCATGAAATCGCGGCCGGCCGCACCCCACGCTTCCAGCAGGCGGTTCTCGCCGGCGGCCTCGCCGAACGGGTCCGGCGCACCGCTGCGCAGGCGCTCTGCCAGGGTCTGCAGGTCGCCCCAGTAGGACTGCACCGGCGTGGGCAGATAGAAATGCAGTTCGCCCACCCGCGACTGGGTGGCCATCACCCGCAGTACATCGGGCGAGATGTTGAGGGTGGCGAACGCCGACATCCGCGGCGGCAGGCCCTGCGGCAGCGGATGGCCGGCGCCTTCGAAGCGGTCCAGGTACGCCTGGATGCGGCGCGCGCGGTAACCATGGCCGGCGGCGATGCTGCGCCACAGGATGGCCTGCGGATCGGCCGCGTCGGCGCCGGCTTCCCAGCGCAGCAGCCAGTCGCGGCGCCAGGCCTGGTACTTCTCGAACACCGAGGCCAGTTCGCCGGCCAGCGCCCAGGGTTTGAGCGCGTCGCCCCCGGCAAGATAGGACTGCAGCGCGCGCATCGGTGGCTGCGCCAGCAGCTGCGGATCGCGCAAGGCCTGGTACAGGCGCCAATGCAGGGCGGCCGCGTCCAGGTCGTCGGCTTCGCCCTCGACATTGGCGTTCAACGCACGGGCGACGAACTCACCGGGGGTCAGGAATTCCAGGTTGGCGGCCACGCCATACTCGGCGGCCAGTGTCGCCTGCAGCCAGCGCCGCATCGCCACCTGCGGGATCAGCACCACCTCCGGCGCCAGCAGCGGCTGTCCCGGCACCGGCACGCGCACGTTGCGCGCCAGCAGGGCAGCCAGCACGTCCAGCGAATTGGAATGGTAGAGGCGGAAGTCGCTGCCCGGGTCACTCATCGTGCACAGTGTGCAGCACACCCGCCCGTATTCAATCCCGGGGTACGGTGATCGCGACGGATTGTTCCGGTCGTTTTCGGCATTGTCCCGGTCTGGCGACGGTCCGACCGTGCAACAATACTGCACCGTCCAGTCTGCTTATGTTCAGCAGTCTGACCCGATGCTTCAATGTCGAAAAAACGTTAAGGGTGCCCATGTCGGCTTCCACTCCCAGTCTGGTGCAGTTGTCCAACGTCCGCATCGACCGGAGCGGGCGCACGATCCTGCGCGACGTTTCGCTGCAGGTGCCCAAGGGCAGCATCACCGCGGTGCTCGGTCCGTCCGGCAGCGGCAAGTCGACCCTGCTGGCGGCGCTGACCGGCGAACTGCGTCCGGTTGCAGGCGACGTCACCCTGTTCGGCAAGCCCATCCCGCAGCGTACCGCCGAGCTTCTGGAGATGCGCAAGAGCGTCGGCGTACTGCTGCAGGGCAATGGCCTGCTGACCGACCTGACCGTGGCCGAGAACGTCGCCCTGCCGTTGCGCACCCACACCCGCCTGCCGGCACCGGTGCTGCGCCGGCTGGTGCAGATGAAGCTGCATTCGGTCGGCCTGCTGGCCGCCGCCGATGCCTGGCCGCGTGAGCTGTCCGGTGGCATGGCCCGGCGCGTGGCACTGGCCCGCGCGTTGGCCCTGGACCCGCCGCTGATGATCTACGACGAGCCGCTGACCGGGCTGGACCCGATCGCCTCGGGGGTGATCATGAGCCTGATCCAGCGCCTCAACCACAGCCTTGGCCTGACCAGTATCATCGTCAGCCACCACGTGCACGAGACCCTGCCGATCTGCGACCAGGTAATCGCGATCGCCAATGGCGGCATCGTGTTCCAGGGCACGCCGGAGGCGCTGCAGACCAGCCAGGACCCGCTGCTGCAGCAGTTCCTGCATGGCCAGCCCGATGGTCCCATCCCGTTTGATGCCGCACCGCGCGCGAGGGTTGCCTGATGCCGTTCGTGCAAGCCACCCGCTCGCTGGGTCGTGCCGGCCTGTTCTCGCTGACCGTGCTGCGCGGTTCGCTGCCGACCCGTGATTTCCTGGCCGAGCTGACCCGCGAGATCTACAAGATCGGTGCGCGTTCGCTGCCGATCATCGCCGTGGGCGGCGCCTTCGTCGGCCTGGTGCTGACCCTGCAGGGCTACCGCACGCTGACCACCTTCGGTGCGGCCGACGCGCTGTCCACCCTGCTCGGCCTGTCGCTGTACCGCGAACTGGCACCGGTGCTGACCGCGTTGCTGTTCATCGGCCGCGCCGGCAGTTCGATCGCCGCCGAGCTGGGCCTGATGCGCGCCACCGACCAGATCAAGGCGCTGGAACTGATGGCCATCGATCCGGTGGCCAAGGCCGTGGCGCCGCGCTTCTGGGCGGCGGTACTGACCGTGCCGCTGCTGACCGGCATCTTCTGTTCGCTGGCGATCAGTGCCAGCTACTTCGAAGCCGTGCACGTGCTGGGCCTGGACAACGGCGTGTTCTGGTCGGCGCTGCGTGGCAGCGTGGACTTCTGGGATGACTTCGGCGTTGCGATGCTGAAGTCGGCGATCTTCGGTGGTACCGCGGCCCTGGTGGCCGCCTATGTCGGTTTCCACGCCGAACCGACCATCGAAGGCACGTCCGTCGCCACCACCCGTGCGGTGGTCAACGCCTCGCTGCTGGTGCTGATGTTCAACTTCGTACTGTCGGCAATGTTGTTCACCTAACCCCTCCATCGGCGGTGCGCATCGGCGCGCGGCCACCACGACTGATCAGGTAATCCACATGGCCATCCGCGGTCCCAGACTCGAATTCTCCGTCGGCGCCTTCCTGCTGCTGGCCCTGGCCTCGCTGATGGTGCTGGCCGTGGCCTCGACCAACCAGCGCTGGAGCTGGGGTGGCGAAGGCTATGAACTCAAGGCACGCTTCTCCCAGGTCGGCCAGCTGCGCAAGCAGGCGCCGGTGAAGATCGGTGGTGTCACCGTCGGCCAGGTCGCAGCGATCGATCTGGACCCGGTGAAGTTCGAATCGATCGTGACCCTGCGCATGGACAGCAAGGTCAAGGATCTGCCGGCCGATACCTCGGCGGGCATCTTCACCAGTGGTTTGCTCGGCGAGAGCTATATCGGTCTGCAGCCCGGCGGCGATCCGGACGTGCTCAAGCCCGGCGAGGAGATCGTGTTCACCCAACCGGCCGTGGACCTGATCCAGCTGGTCGGCAAATACATGTTCAGTGGCGGCGCCGGTGGCGGCGCTGCCCAGAAGCCCAACGATGGCGCGCAGGCGCCTGCAACGGAACCGCAACCATGAAGATGAAACTGATCCCGGCCCTGCTCGCCTCGTCGCTGCTGCTGGCCACCCCGTTCCTGGCCCAGGCACAGGCTGCCGCCCCCGCTGCTGCCGCCCCCCAGGGCCAGGCCGGCAAGGTGGTGATCGACGCCAGCACGCGCATCCTCACCACCCTGCAGCAGCGCCGCGCCGAGTTCAGCGGCAACCCGACCAGCCTGCGCAGCTATATTGACAGCGAGCTCAACCGCACCTTCGACCGCGACTATGCCGCGCGCCTGGTGCTGGGCACGCACGCCCGCGGCGCTGCGGACGCTGACATCAAGCTGTTTGCCAATGCGATGGCCGACAACCTGATGCAGCGCTACGGCTCGACCCTGCTCAACATCCAGGGCAAGCCGAGCTTCCGCCTGAAGGGCGAAAGCCCGCTGCCGGGCAACCGCGGCGTGCGCGTGAGCACCGAGCTGGTGCGTGCCGGCAGCGAGCCGACGCCGGTCGAGTACTGGATGCGCAACGAAGGCGGCCAGTGGAAGATCTTCGACGTGAACATCGAAGGCATCTCCTACGTGCAGACCTTCCGCAACCAGTTCGATGCCCCGCTGCGACAGAAGGGCATCAAGCAGGTGGCCGCCGAACTGCGCAGCGGCAGCATGCAGGCTGGGCCGGCCGGCAATGGCAAATAAGGCGCTGGCGCTGCTGGAAGGTGACACCCTGCGCCTGCGCGGGGTGCTCGACCGTGCAGCGGTGATCGCGCTGTGGCCGCAACTGCAGGCCCTGCCGGCGCAGCTGTCGCGGCTGGAACTGGCGGAGGTCGAGCGCGTGGACAGCGCCGGCCTGGCGCTGTTGGCCGAGCTGGCCGCGCGCGCGCGCCAAGGCGGCCATCCGCTGAAAATCGCCGGCGCCCCCGCCGGCTACAACGAGCTGAGCGCGGCCTACCGGCTGTCGCCCGACCTGGACTTCAACGCTACTTCTGCTGCGAGCTGACATGAACGTCGTGCGCGTTTTCCCTCTGATCCTCCTGGCCGCCGCGCTCAGCGCCTGTGCCGGCAAGCCGGCGCGCAGCGACGCGCCGACCGCCGACACCGTGGTGCCGGCGACGAACACCACCACGGTCGACAACGCTGCTGGTGCGGATGCGCCTGCTGCGAGCGTCGCAGCCGACGCCCCGGCAGCGCAGGCAACCGCGCCGGCACCGGCTACCGCCTCGCAGGGTGCAACCGGCAGTGAGGCCACCGCCGCCGCACCGGGCGGCGATGACGACTTCGACGCGCTGTACGGCGCCAATGGCAGCACCACCAGCACCACCGCGTACGACCCGTGGGAACCGTTCAACCGCAAGGTGCACGGGTTCAACAACGCCGTCGACCGCGGTATCGCCCGTCCGCTGGCAACCGCCTATACCCACGTGGTGCCGCGCTTTGCCCGTACCGGCGTGAGCAACTTCTTCAGCAACCTGCGTGCGCCGCTGACCATCACCAACCAGCTGCTGCAGGGCCGCCCGGCCGACGCCTGGGACAGCCTGGGCCGGTTCCTGATGAACAGCACGCTGGGCATCGGTGGCCTGTTCGATCCGGCCAGCAAGGCGATGGTGCCCCGTCGCAACGAGGACTTCGGGCAGACCCTGGGGGCCTGGGGCTGGCGTCGTTCGCGCTACGTGGAACTGCCGTTCTTCGGCCCGCGTACCGTGCGTGATGTGTTCGGCCTGGCCGGTGACATCCCGCTGTCACCGATCCGCCGCATCGAAAGCGACAAATACCGTATCGGTCTGCAGGGCCTGCAGCTGGTCGATACCCGCGCGCAGCTGCTGGCGATCGACGACCTGCGCGATACCGCGGTGGACGAATACGCCCTGGTCCGCGATGCCTGGATGCAGCGCCGCAACTACCAGATCGAGAACGACCTGCGTGGCAAGCGCGAGCGTGGCAGCGACGATGCGAACTCGCCGATCCCGGTCGATGCGATGCCGATGCCGCAGTGGACCAATTGACCGCTGCCGGCAACGCATGAAAAAACCCCGCCTCGGCGGGGTTTTTTGTTTTACCGGCAGGTGCCAACCTTGGTTGGCACGTCGTCTTCAGGCCGCCAGCGCCGCCTCGACCGCTTCGCGCAGGCGCGCGTCATCGGCAGCAACGTCCGGGGCGAAGCGGGCGATGACCTTGCCATCGCGGCCAACCAGGAACTTCTCGAAGTTCCACAGCACCGCCGGTGCCGGGTGGATCGGAATCTCCTTGCTGGCAAGGCGCTCGCGCAGCGGGCCTTCGCCGATCGCCTGCGGCTGCGCGGCGGTCAGCTGCTGGTACAGCGGGTGGGTATCTTCACCGGCCACGCTGATCTTGGCGAACATCGGGAAGCTCACATCGTAGGTCAGCTGGCAGAACTGCTGGATCTCCGCCTCGCTGCCCGGCTCCTGGCCGAGGAAGTTGTTGGCCGGGAAGCCCAGTACTTCCAGCCCCTGCGCGTGCTTTTCCGCATACAGCGCCTGCAGGCCTTCGTACTGCGGGGTCAGGCCGCACTTGGACGCCACGTTGACCAGCAGCAGCACCTTGCCCTGATAGTCGGCAAGAGAGGACGGCTGGCCGTCGATGGTGGTGAGGGGAATATCCTGGATCGAGGTGCTCACGCGGGGCTCCGGCTACAACGGGGAAAGGCCACCAGCATACCGCCGCACGCGACCGGTAGTGCCGGCCGCTGGCCGGCATCCTCATGAATCTTCGGGAACGGTCGTGCAGCTGCCGGCCAGCGGCCGGCACTACCCTCAGTCGACGCAGATCGTGCCCTGCGCCTTGCCACCGTCGATACGCTGGCGGCACCCGAAGTTCTCGCTGACATCACGCTGGCAGGTGCCAGTTGCCACCGCGCCTGCGGTCACTTCGGCGGACGCCAGGCACTGGCCGCTGCAGTCGCTCTTGCTGCTGCAGGACTTGCCGGCGTCGGCATAGGGAATCACGCACTGCACCCGTTGCAGGCGACCCAACGGCTGCAGGGTACCGCCCGCCGCGCGGCAGTCCACATCGCGCGCCTCTTCATAGGCTGCAGCAGCTTCAGGGCTGTCGGCCGCCGTGGCTACCGTGCCTGCGTCTTCACTGGCCGGTGGGGTGCTACTGCAGGCGGCAAGCAGTACGCCCAGGGCAAGGCTGGCAAAGAGATGGAAACGCATGGCGGTACCTGATCGAGGTGGGCGCCGGCCAGCATACGCACAGCGCCATGCATGCGGCGTGTCAGCCCCGCTCAGGCCTCTTCGCCCTCATTGCCTTCTTCGCTCCCCTCCTCGGGCAGCAGGCTGTCGGGAAGCAACTGCCGACTCTGTTCGGCCGGCAGCGACTCTACGTCCCGCAGCTTCCGGGCAATGGCACGCGTGCGTACCCCCGTCTGGTCAATCTGCTTGCTGGCCTGGTCGAGCTTGGTCTTCACGCTGTCGAGCACGCTACCGAATTTACCGAACTCGGTTTTGACGGCGCCCAGCAATGTCCACACTTCACTGGACCGCTGTTCGATGGCCAACGTACGGAAGCCCATCTGCAGGCTGTTGAGCAACGCGGTGACGGTGGTCGGCCCGGCCACCACCACCCGGTGCTCGCGCTGCAGCAGGTCGACCAGGCCCGGGCGCCGGATCACTTCGGCATACAGTCCTTCGGTCGGCACGAACATCACCGCGAAATCGGTGGTGTGCGGAGGCACGATGTACTTTTCGCAGATCGACTTGGCCTGCACGCGGATCGCGCGTTCCAGCTGGATGCCCTGCAGGCGCACGCCCTCGACATCGCCCTGTTCCTGCGCATCGAGCAGGCGCTCATAGTCTTCGCGCGGGAACTTGGAATCGATCGGCAGCCAGACCGGCGTGTCGTCGCCGCGACGGCCCGGCAGGCGCACGGCGATGTCGACCATCTCGTTGCCGTCAGGACGTACCTTCACACCGCGTGCATACTGTTCCTGGGTAAGAGTCTGCTCGAGGATGTTCTCCAGCTGTACTTCGCCCCAGCTGCCGCGGTTCTTGACGTTGGTCAGTACCCGCTTCAGATCGCCCACGCCGGTCGCCAACTGCTGCATTTCACCCAGCCCGCGCTGCACCTGCTCCAGCCGTTCGGACACCAGCTTGAACGAATTGCCCAGCCGTGTTTCCAGCGTGGACTGCAGCTTCTCGTCGACGGTGTGGCGCATCTGCTCGAGCTTCTGCGCGTTGTCGGCCTGCAGCGCGCGCAGCTGTTCTTCCAGGGTGGCGCGCATTTCCGAGATGCGCTGTTCGTTGCGCTGGGTCAGTTCCTGCAGGCGCAGGCCCAGGCTCTCGGTCAGGCGCTGTTGCGACTGCGCACCCTCTTCGCGGCCCTTGCGGGCATCCTCTACCAGAGCCTGTCGGAGCGCACCGAACTGGGTGTCGGTACGCGCGGTCAGTTCCTGCAGCTGCTGACCGAAGGCATGGATACGTGCCTCCTGCTGCTGGCCGAATACATCCAACTGCACGCGCAGTTCCTGCAGGCGTTCGCCCAGTGAGGCGGCACTGCGCTGCTGGCTGTCGGCCGCCTCGGCGCGGGCCTTGCGTGCGTCTTCGCTCAGCGCTTCACGCAGCAGGTCCAGGCGCTGGTCGGTGCGGGTGGACAGATCGGTCAGCGCGCGCGCGAACCCATCAAGCTGCTCGCGCAACTCGCTGCGCCCGGCACGTGCTTCATCACGCACGGCCTGTTCCAGCCGGTCGTGGGGCGGGCGGCGCAGCAGCGCCACCAGTTGCAGGATCAGCACGACCAGCAGCAGGCCGGCGACAAGGAGGAATTCGGTTTGCATGTGGCAAGTGTAGGCTGGCCCAGTCTCACGTGCTGAAACGAACCCATGTTTGTACTGTACGGAAAGCCCACCTCGATCAACGTGCGCAAAGTGCTTTGGCTGTGCGCCGAACTCGATCTGCCGTTCTCACATGATCCGGCACCTGCGCCGGAGCGCTTGGCTGCGCTGAATCCGAACCGACAGGTACCGGTGCTGCGCGACGGCGACTTCCTGCTGTGGGAGTCCAACAGCATCTGCCGCTACCTGGCCACCCGCCAAGGACGAGTCGATCTGCTGCCGTGCGCTGCACAGGCCCGTGCCTTGGTCGAACAATGGATGGACTGGCAGGCCAGCGACCTCAACAGCGCCTGGCGCCACGTGTTCATGGCCCGCGTGCGCCAGCACCCCGACTTCGCGGACGACGCACGCGCCGAGGCAAGCGTGGAGCAATGGAACCGCCTGATGACCGTGCTCGACCACCAGCTTGCCGCCAGCAATGCCTACGTGGCGGGCACCGGCTTCAGCCTGGCCGACATTGTCCTCGGCCTGTCGACACAGCGCTGGCGCAGCACCCCCGGCAACAAACCTGTGCTGCCCCACATAGACGCCTGGTTCGAACGCCTGCGCCCCCGGCCCGGCTTCGCCGAGCATGTAGACAACGGCGTGGCGTAGCACGCTTGCTTGGCTTCATCCACGCATGGCGTGGAGCTACTGTGTCGACCAAGGTCGACACCTACCAACAGCGGCGGGAAACCGTCGAAGGCGGGGCGGTGTGGGTTGGCAGGACCGTTGGCGCCATGGGCCCGAGGCATGCCTCGGGCGGGTTGGGCAGGACGCCCAACCCCGGTCTTGCCGTGCGCGCAGGACAGCGCACACGAGCAAGGCGCCATCGAGCCCCCAAGGACGGGTTTACGGCGTGTCCTGCCTGCCCACACCGTCCCGCCAACCCGCAGGAGCCCCGCTTTGGCTTTGGCTGTTGCTGTCGCCTCTGCGGGTGCCGGGCGCAGCCCGGCGTTACCAGCCTTCCAGCACGATCTTGCCCTTGGCCCGGTGGCTCTCCAGCAGCGCATGTGCGCGCCGCAGGTTGGCCGCGTCAATGCGCCCGAAGTGCTCGCCCAGCGTGGTCTGCAGCACGCCGGCATCGACCAGATCGGCCACCCGGTTCAGCAGTTCGTGCTGGCGCTGCATGTCCGCGGTCCTGTACAGCGGTCGGGTGAACATGGATTCCCAGTGCAGCGACAGCGCCTTGCGCTTGAGCGCCATCACATCGATCTGGCCCGGATCATCGATCAGCCCCAGCTGCCCCTGCGGTGCCAGCAGCTCGACGAGCTGCGCATAATGCTGGTCGGTGTGGGTCAGGCTGGCCACATGGTCCACCTGGGTGATGCCCAGCCGGGCCAGGCCTTCGGCCAGCGGCCGACTATGGTCGATCACATGGTGCGCGCCCATCGCCTGCACCCAGTCCTGGGTCTCCGGCCGGGAGGCGGTGCCGATCACCGTCAGCCGGGTCAGACGGCGCGCCAACTGCACCAGGATCGAACCCACGCCGCCTGCTGCACCGATCACCAGCAGGGTCTGGCCGTCGCCGCCGCCTTCGGCGATGCGCAGGCGGTCGAACAGCAGTTCCCATGCGGTGATCGCGGTCAGCGGCAGCGCCGCAGCGGCGGCATCGTCCAGGCTGGCCGGCTTGCGGCCAACGCTGCGCTCGTCCACCAGCTGGTATTCGGCGTTGCTGCCCGGGCGATCGATCACACCGGCGTAGTACACCGCATCGCCGGGCTGGAACAGGGTCACCTCGCTGCCGACCGCATCGACCACGCCGACCGCATCCCACCCCAGCACGCGCGGGCCGTCGGTGGCGGCGCCGCGCCGCACCTTGGTGTCGACCGGATTCACCGCCACCGCACGCACCGCCACCCGCAGGTCGCGCGGGCCCGGCTGGGGCAGGGGCAGGTCGAGATCGATCAGGGCCTGCGGGTTGTCGATCGGCAGGCCGGCTTGGGTGTAGGCAATGGCACGCATGGGGGAATATCCAGGGAGGAGAGGCCACAGCGTGCGCCGTGCGCAGGGGGGCGGAAAGGCGCAGAATCGGTCAACACTTTCACTGCAGCAATGAAAATGGTCCGCTTCGACGATCTGCAGCTGTTTGTCCGTACCGCCGCGCTGGGCAGCTTCTCCCAGGCCGCGCGCGAGGCCGACCTGCTGCCGGGCCAGGTTGCCGCGGCGGTGGCACGGCTGGAACGCGAACTGGACCTGCGCCTGTTCGTGCGCACCACCCGCAGCCTGCGCCTGACCGCCGAAGGCGCGCTGTACCTGCCCTACGCACAGGAGGTTCTGAGCACCCTGCGCGAAGGCCAGGCGCGGGTGCAGGGCGAGGACGCCGAACTGCACGGCACCCTGCAGTTGTCGGCGCCGTCGGACTTCGGCCGCAACCTGCTGCTGCCGTGGCTGACCGCGTTCCGCGCTGCGCATCCGCGGCTGCGCCTGCACCTGCGCCTGTCCGACGAAGTGGCCGACGTGTTCCGCGACCCGGTCGACGTGGCCATCCGCATCGGCCACTTCGACGACGCCAGCTACGTCGCCCTGCCTTTGCTGGAACAGAACCGGCGGGTGCTGGCTGCGTCGCCCGGGTACCTGCGGCGGCGTGGCACGCCCAGCCGCCTGGAAGATCTGCGCGAGCATGATTGCCTGGTCTACCAGCTCGGCGGCCGCGCCTACGATCGCTGGTCGTTCGAGCTGGAGGGGCGCCGCGTGGTGATCCCGGTGCGCGGGCCACTGGTCTGCGACGACGCCGACGTGGTGCGGCGCTGGGCGGTCGCCGGCGAGGGCATCACCTACAAGTCCTGGCTGGACGTCCGCGACGACGTGCTGGAAGGGCGCCTGCAGGTGCTGCTGGATGGCATCGGCAGCCACATTCCCCTGCAGCTGGTCTGCCCCCATCGCAAGCAGTTCTCACCGGCGGTGCGGCAACTGCACGCGCAGCTGCGCCAGCATCTGCAACCGCTGCTGTCCGCCATGCCCGGCACTGGCGACACGCCCCTGTCGCCTGCGCCAGCACTGGCCGACAATGGCGCTCCCCCGTTGTAAGAGAGTCGCGCCATGCCGTGGATGGGCATCCAGGACCTGTGGACCTTCCTGCTCGCTGTGCTGGTGTTTCTGGCGCTGCCCGGGCCGGGCACCTTCACCCTGCTGACCGCTACCGGTCGCGGCGGTGTGCGCGGCGGCTACACGGCGCTGGCCGGCCTGCTGGTCGGCGACCAGATCCTGATGTGGCTGGCACTGGCCGGCGTGGCTGCGCTGCTGAAGGCCAATCCGACGGTGTTCCATGCCGTGCAGTATCTCGGCGCGGCGTATCTGGTGTGGGTAGGCATCAGCCTGCTGCGCACGCCCAAGGGTGACGGTGCCGACGTTGGCCCGGTGCGCATGCAGCCCGGACGCTACTTCCACCAGGCGATCCTGGTCAGCCTGCTCAATCCGAAGGCGATCCTGTTCTACATGGCCTTCCTGCCGTTGTTCATCGACCCGAAGGCCCACCAGGGCATCGCCACGTTCGCCGCGCTGGCCGGGATCATCTTCGTGGTCAGCATCGCCTACTGCTCGCTGCTGATCTGGGTCGGCAACCTGGCCCGCCGCCGGTTGATCCAGCACCCGCGGGTCAGCGATGCGCTACGGCGCGTGGCCGGGCTGTTCCTGGTCGGCTTCGGCATCCGCCTGGGCCTGAACGGCTGAGATCCCGTCGGCCTGGCAGGCCGCGCGCAGGTGGTCGATGAACACCCGCAGCTTGGGCGCCATATGCTCGCGCGCCGGGTAGTACAGATGAAAGCCGGGGAACGGCGGCTGCCAGTCCTCCAGCACGCTGCGCAGGCGGCCAGCAGCCAGGTCGTCGGCGACCAGTGAGGCGAACCCCTGCGCCATGCCCAGCCCAGCCAGCACCGCCGCATAGGCCAGTTCGGCATCGTTGAACACCAGCCGGCCCTCGACGGCTACGTCCAGGTCACGCCCCTCACGGCTGAATTCCCAGGGCATCAGCCGGCCATTGGCGCGGCGATGGACGATACAGTCGTGGCCCTGCAGCTCCTGCGGGCTCTGCGGCTCACCGTGGCGCGCGAAGTAGCCCGGCGTGGCCACCACCACCTGGCGCTCGGGCGGCCCGATCGGCACCGCGATCATGCCCTGCGCCAACGATTCCCCCAGGCGGATGCCTGCGTCGAAACCCTCGGCGACCAGATCGGTCAACGCCGGTTCCACGCACAGTTCCACCTCCACCTGCGGATACCGGGCCAGGAAGGACGGCAGCGCCGGCAGGACCCGGCGCTCGGCAACGATGCGTGGCAGGGTGATGCGCAGCCGACCGGCCGGCACGGTCCGCGCGCTGTCCAGGTCTTCGAAGGCCGATTCGATCTGTGCCAGCCCGCCACGTACGCGCTGCAGGAAGCGTTCACCGTGTTCGGTCAGCCCCACCCGGCGCGTGGTCCGTTGCAACAGGCGCACGCCCATCCGCGCTTCCAGCGCACGCACGCTCTGTGACAGTGCCGAGGTCGAGACACCAAGCGCATCTGCGGCGCGGGTAAAGCTGGCGTGGTCGGCCACGTGGACAAACGCGACCACCGCCGACAGCGGTGCGGAGGGATCCATTGTGAAGCCTTCCTTCATTGTCAGTTCGGCTGTGTCCAGTTTATCCACAGGATCATCGGGCGGATGCTTTCCCTCCCGGCGGCACGCCCGC
The DNA here is from genome assembly GCF_052665395.1 of Stenotrophomonas sp. 3(2025). NCBI lineage: Bacteria > Pseudomonadati > Pseudomonadota > Gammaproteobacteria > Lysobacterales > Lysobacteraceae > Stenotrophomonas > Stenotrophomonas sp. 3(2025). The sequence continues at coordinate 43,129 of NZ_JBQOIF010000003.1, forward strand.
CTCCTCCGATGGAATGCCACATGTCACTTGATCACTACCGCCTGCTCGGTCGCTCCGGCCTGCGTGTCAGCCCGATGGCGCTGGGCACGATGACCTTCGGTGCCGACTGGGGGTGGGGCGCGGACGAAGCCGAGGCCCGCCGCATCTTCGATGCCTACGTCGAACGCGGTGGCAACTTCGTTGATACCGCAAACAACTACACCAATGGCAGCGCCGAGACGCTGCTCGGGCGATTCGCCCAGGGCCGCCGCGAACGGCTGGTGATCGCCAGCAAGTACACCCTGGCGACCGTGCCCGGCGATCCGAACAACGCCGGCAACCACCGCAAGAGCATGATGCGCTCGGTGGAGGACAGCCTGCGCCGGCTCGGCACCGACTACCTTGATCTGCTGTACCTGCACGCTTGGGACGACACCACCGGGGTGGACGAGGTGATGCGCGGTTTCGATGATCTCGTGCGCAGCGGCAAGGTGCTGTATGCCGGCATCTCGGACACGCCGGCCTGGCAGATCGCCTGCATGCAGACCCTGGCCGACCTGCGCGGTTGGGCGCCGCTGGTGGCCCTGCAGATCGAATACAGCCTGATCCAGCGCAGCGTCGAACAGGAGCTGCTGCCGATGGCCGAGGCGCTCGGGTTGGGCGTGGTGGCGTGGTCGCCGCTGGGCAGCGGGGTGCTGACCGGCAAGTACAGCGCGGCTGATCTCACCACGGCCGAGCCGCCGGAGGCTACGCCGGGCGGTTCCCGGCGCAACGTGGCCCTGATCAATGGCGCGTTGACCCCGCGTTCGTTGAACATCGCCGGCGAAGTCGCTGCCGTCGCGGCAGAACTGTCGCACTCGGCTGCGCAGGTCGCTCTGGCCTGGCTGCTGCAACGACCCGCGGCCGGGGCCATGCCGATCGTCGGTGCACGCACCCTGGACCAGTTCGAACACAACCTGGCGGCGCTGGAACTGGCGCTGCCGGCTGAGGCGTTGGCACGGCTGGATGCGATCAGCGCGGTGGCGCCTGCCTTCCCGCACGACTTCCTGCAGATGCCGCTGCCACGCATGCTGATGAGCGGTGGTACGCGTCTGCAGCCACGTGCGCTGGGCGGGTAACAGCGGGGGCGCGCTATGCTGACGCCCCTCGTTGGACAAAAGCGCCATGGCCGCAACACCAACGCTCGCGGTCGCAGCAGCCCTGGTGCTGCTGCTTGCCAGTGCTCCGGCCACGGCCGCACCGGAGCACCGCTGCCTCAGCGGTGGCCGCGACAACACGATCCACCTGGAATGGCGCTGGCTGGACGATGGCCGCGCCGATGTGCGTTATGCCGGGCACAGCGAGCGCCTGCCGCTGCGCCGGGTCTCCGAACAGACCACGGTGCTGGACGAGGACCGCCCCTACCAGTTCGATACCGTCTGGGAAGAGCGCGTGGACGGTCGCATCAACGGTCACTACACACTGAGCACGCAGGGCGCACGGATCTACAGCTTCAGCTACGTGCGTGCCCGGGACGGTCGCCGCACGGACTTCGACGAAGACGTCAACGCCTTCCAGGACGACGGCTGTCACTGGTAGGCGCCTGCGCTGAGGCCGTTTGTGCCGTTTCCGGCAGAGTGCCCAGCGTCCAGCGCGCGCTGTGTCGGCCATGACCCCCGTCAGTGGCAATGCTGCGCTGCGTTCGGTCACACTCGGGGACTTGTCGTTCTCAGTCACCCCTTCCGAGGCCTGCATGTCCCTGCTCCGGCGCAAGTCCCTAGATTCCGTCACCGTCCATGAAGCCGGCCGGCGTCTGGTCCCGACCCTCAGCTGGCCGCACCTGATCGCGCTGGGCATCGGCGCCATCGTCGGCACCGGCATCTATACCCTGATCGGCGTGGGTGCCGACCGCGCTGGCCCGGCCGTGCTGATCTCCTTCGCCATCGCCGGCGCGGTGTGTGCCTGCGCGGCATTGGCCTACGCAGAGCTATCCACGATGATGCCTGCCGCCGGCAGCGCCTATACCTACAGCTACAGTGCCCTGGGCGAAGTGTTTGCCTGGGTGGTCGGCTGGAGCCTGATCCTGGAGTACTCGCTGGTGGTGAGTACCGTGGCGGTCGGCTGGTCCGGTTATTTCGTCGGCTTCCTGGAATGGGTGCATACCCAGTTCGGCTGGGACCTGCGCCTGCCGGCGATGCTCGCGGCAGGCCCGCACGTCGATGGCGGCATGATCAACCTGCCCGCCATCGTCATCACCTGGCTGGTGGCCCTGATGCTGATGGCCGGTACCAAGGAAAGCGCCACCCTCAACGCGATCCTGGTCGTGTTCAAGCTGATCGCGCTGGCTATCTTCGTGGCGGTGGCCCTGCCGGCGTTCGACGCCAACAACCTGCAGCCGTTCATGCCTTACGGATTCGCCAAGACGCTGGGCCCGGATGGCGTCGAGCGCGGCGTGATGGCGGCGGCGGCGATCATCTTCTTCGCGTTCTACGGCTTCGACGCGATCTCCACCGCCGCCGAAGAAACCAAGAACCCCGGGCGCGACCTGTCCATCGGCATCATCGGCTCGATGGTCGGCTGCACCATCGTGTACGTGCTGGTGGCGCTGGCCGCGATCGGTGCGATGAGCTACACCGTGTTTGGCCAGAGTGCCGAGCCGCTGGCATTGATCATGCGCCAGCTGGGCCAGCCCACCGCCGCGATGCTGATCGGCGTGATCGCGATCATCGCCCTGCCGACCGTGCTGCTGGCCTTCCTGTACGGCCAGAGCCGCATCTTCTTCGTCATGAGCCGCGATGGACTGCTGCCGCGTGGCCTGTCCAAGGTCAACGCACGTACCGGCACGCCGGTGGCGACCACGCTGTTCACCGCCCTGGTGGTGTCGGCACTGGCCGGCGTTGCACGCCTGGACGAGATCGCCGCACTGGCCAATGCCGGTACCCTGGCCGCGTTCACCGCCGTTGGCATCTGCCTGGTGGTGCTGCGCGTGCGTGAGCCGAACCGCGAGCGCACCTTCCGCACGCCGTTGGCCTTCATTGTCGGCCCGCTGGCGGCACTGGGCTGCATCTACCTGTTCATCAGCCTGCCGCACACCACCCAGCTGTACTTCCTGGCGTGGAACGTGGTCGGCCTGGTGCTGTACTTCGCCTACAGCCGTCGCAACGCGCTGATCGCGAAATAAACGGATCACCGGTAGCGCCGGGCCATGCCCGGCGGAATCCCGGATGCACGCAGGGCGGTCAGCCGCCCTGCTTTGCCGCGTAGTCCTGCGCCTGGCGCATCACCCGCAGCAGGTTGCCGCCCCAGATGGCGGCGATCTGTTGTTCGCTGTACCCCTTGCGCAGCAGCCACGCGGTGATCTTCGGCAGCTGGCTGACATCGGGCAGGTCGCTCAGGCCACCACCGCCATCCCAGTCCAGACCGATGCCGACGTGCTCGGGGCCGACCACCTTCAGGATGTGCTCGAAATGGGCGAAGAAGTCGTCCAGGCTGGCGTGGCGCACCGGGTGTTCGTGGTCCAGTGCCTGCTCGGCCTTCTGCAGCGCCACGCCCTGTTCGATGGTCATGCCTTCCCAGCCACCCAGCTGCTTGCTCAGGGCTTCTTCGGCCTGCTTGCGCTCGGGCGACTTGGCGGTGTCGATCAGGTAGCCGCCGTACGCGTTCACCTGGATCACCCCGCCAGCCTTGGCCAGCTTGCGCAGGCGCGCGTCATCAAGATTGCGTGGGTGGTCGTAGATCGCCTTGGCCGAACTGTGCGACAGCACGAACGGCACCGGCATCATCGCCAGCAGATCGTCGAACACGGCATCGGAGGCGTGCGACTGGTCGATGACGATGCCCAGCTTCACCGCCTCGCGCACCAGGTCCTTGCCAGCCGGGCTCAGGCCCTTCCATTCAGCCCCCTTGGGATCGGTGGCCGAATCGGCGAACTCGTTGTTGGCAAAGTGCACGGTGCTGAGCAGGCGCAGGCCCGCACGGTGATAGAACGACAGCAGGCTGGGGTCGGCCACCAGCGGACTGGCGTTCTCCATGCTGATGTAGACCACGCGCTTGCCGGCGGCCTTGATCCGCGCCGCGTCATCGGCAGTCAGCGCCAATGCGAAGCGCTCGGGATTGGCGGCCAGCATCTGCCGGATCTCCAGCAACCGCTGCAGGCCGTGGTCGCGCTCGGCCAGATGCGCGGCGGCCGTGCGGTCGCCCTGGTCGGTATAGATCGCCCAGAAGCCGCCATCAAGCGCACCTTCGACCATGCGCGGGTAGTCCACCTGCGAGAGTGCGTTGCGGTCGTGCCGCTGCTCGATGTCGAAGCCGGTGCGGCCGAAATTGGCCGGCGTATCCAGATGACTGTCCAGGGTCAGCAAGCGCTGCTGCAGTGCCTTGGCACGGGCCAGCTCCTGCGCGCTGAAATCGATGGCATGGGCGGACAGCGGCGCATTCAGCGCCAGAGCGAGCAGCAGGGACAGACGACGCAACGACGGCATGGGCATCCACCGGCAATGGGAAGGACACGACCATAGCGCCGCGACGGCCAACGCCGGTAGTGCCGTATTGATCCGCCAGCTCCATTACACTCGCCGGCAGCCGATAAATCAGCGTGCAGCACCGCGTGCTGCGTCGACCATGGAATGGAAGCATCGATGTCGAACTCCCAGCCTCCAGCGCTGCCCGCGCAGGGCCAGGCGCCCGTCCCCGCCAGCACGGTCACCGTCGAGCAGCTCAAGCGTGATGTGCTGCCAACGTTGTTTGCCGGGCGTACCGACATCGGCCGCTATGGCCCGGCCGACCTGGCCAGCGCCAGCGCCGAGCCGGCCTGGCAGGATGGCAGCGCCAACGCACTGGCCCAGGCGCTTGCCGAACTGGTCAGCCGGCTGTCCGAACATGATCCCAATGCGCTGCTGCAGCGCGCGGGATGGTGGGAGCGGTTCACCGGTGCCGATATCGAAGAACGCCTGCGCCGTCGCATTGCCATGGGCAGCAACGGCGACGTCCTGGCCAGGATCGAGCGCGAAGCCATCGCCGTGCGGGCCAGCGTCGATCGACTGGATGCGCAGCTGCTCGAGCATGACGTGCAGGGGGTGCGACTGCAGGTGTACATCGATGCAGGCGTGCAGTTCCTGCAGGAGCTGCCAGCGGCCGTCGACAGCGGCGATGGCGCGCCGGTGCTCGACCGTCCGGTCGAGCGGCTGCAACGCCGCGTAGGCAACCTGACCGCGCTGCTGGCCAGCCATTCGATGAGCCGGATGCAGGTGCAGCTGGCACGCAGCCATGCCATCGACCTGCTGGACCGTTACAGCGAGACGGTGCAGATCCTGTTGCCGATCTGGCGCCAGACCATCCAGGCGCTGCACAACAGCGACAACGCCAGCCCGCAGATGATCGCCAGCGCGGCCCAGGCACAGGACCAGCTGAAACAGGCCCTGCAGCAGTTGCTGCGCACATCGGCGGTGCCGGCATGAGCAAGCCGGTACGCGATCCGCTGCAGATCCCGCCGGATCTGCAGGCGCGGGTGGAGGCTGTTCCGGGCCTGCGCGCGTTCTACCGGCGGGCCTCGCTGCTGCGGGTCTTCGGCCTGGCCTGCCTTCCGCTGGCGGCAACGGCGCTGTCCTACATGGCGCTGGCATTTACCGGCACCGAGCTGGGCCCCCCGTCGTGGGCACAGGTGCCGGCCGGCTATGGGTCGAAGGACACGGGCAGGCAGTTGCTCATCCTGCTGGTCATGACCCCCTTGCTGCTGGTGTGGATGTTCTTCGGCGTGCGCGACCTGCTCAGCCGCCATCGCCTTCGCCGCTTCGCCTGGTCATTCGCGCTGGGTTCGATGCTGCTGTGCGGTGCCTGGGGAAGCATGGGCATCACCGCACCCGCCATCGGCCAGGGCGATCGCCTCGACCATCGCCAGCTGGACGCGCTGATCGCCAGTCCAGACTTCAGCGGCTTCAGCCCCCAGTGGCAGGCCTATCTGCGTGCACAGCAGGAGCTTCCCTACGGCGTCGCCTCGTCGGCCGTGGTCGCCACTGCCCGTGCGTTGGCCAATGGCGAAGACATCGGTGTTCCGGTATCGCCGGCAATGCAGTCCCGCTTCGAGAAGGCAGCAGGGCTGCCCCGCTCTGAACGGTCGCAGCGATGGCATCAGCAGCGTCTGCTGGGCTGGCTTCTGTTCGACGTCGGCTGGGTGCTCGCGCTGCTCGCGGTTCCGGCGCTGCTTGCGCTGGGCGCGGTGGCGATCGTGCTCGGCCACCATCTGCGGCGCAGGTCCGAGGTGATCAACGGGTTGCTGCAGCAGCTGCAGCCGGTTCCTGCGCCGCCACGCGCGCAGCCCTGAGGCTGGCGCGCGGGGGCAGTCTTCGGCGCTGTGTGGGGGAGCCGGGGCATCGCCCGGCTCCACACCCCGTAGGTCAGTCCACCACGCGGCAGAACACGGCCTTCAGGTAACGCGATTCCTGCACGTGTGCCATGAACGGATGGTCCGGGCCGGCGCCGGCCACCTTCAGGATCTGGATGGTGCGGCCGGAGAAGTACGCCGCACGACGCAGCATGTCCAGGAACTGGTCCTCGGCCACCAGGCCGGTGCAGGAGAACGTGGCGAACAGGCCACCGGGCTTGACCACGCCCAGCGCCAGCTTGTTCATGTCCAGGTACTTCTTCAGCGCGGTGATCACCTGGTCGCGGTCGCGGGTCATCTTCGCCGGGTCCAGGATCACCACGTCGTACTGCTCACCGCGGTTGGCCGCATCGCGCAGCCACGGGAAGATGTCGGACTGGACGAACTTCGGGCGCACGTTGTTCAGACGTGAATTGCCCTTGGCAATCTGGATGACGTCCTCATCGATGTCGATGCCGACCACTTCCGATGCACCGCGCGCGGCCGCGTACACGGCGAAACCGCCGGTGTTGCAGCACAGGTCGAGCACGCTCTTGCCTTCCACCTGCTGGCTCAGCCACTCACGGTTCTCGCGCTGGTCGGCGAAGAAACCGGTCTTGTGCGCACCGGCCGGGTCGGCGCGGAACTTGATGCCGTACTCGGTGATCACCGACGCTTCGGTGGTGGTGTTGCCGTGGAAATCGAAGCTTTCCTGCTTCTGCACGTGTTCGTCGGCGAAGCTGTGGAAGCGGCAACCCGGGAACTGTTCACGCAGGGCGTCGTAGATCCATTCGCGATGGCGGAACATGCCGGCGGCGAAGAACTCCACCACCACCAGGTCGCCGTAGCGGTCGACCACCAGGCCGGACAGGCCATCGCCCTCGCTGTGCACCACGCGCCAGGCGTCGGACACCGCATCGAGCTTGAGCACCTCACGACGCAGCGACACCGCCTGGGCGATCTTGCGCGAGAACCAGCCGGCATCCAGCGGGATCTGCGGGTCGGTTTCGAGGATGCGTACGGCAATACGCGAATGCCCGTTGTAGAAGCCACGGCCGATGAACTCGCCCTCCACGCCGACGACATCGACGAGGGAGCCGGGCTTGGGCCGGACGGTCGGCTTCTCGACCAGTTTCTGGAAGATCCACGGGTGGCTGGAACGCCACGCGTTCTTGAGGCGGACAACGGGAAGGGGGGTAGTCATCCACCTATTGTAGCCGGGGGGCATGGGGCGCCGGAAATCCGGTGAAGGCCCGGCATTTGACGCCGGCCCGGCCAGGCCGCAGAATCGGCGGCAGAAGGGGAGTAGCTCCCAGACGTTGTCGCCGTCAATTCGAGCCTGCAGGCTCCGGTGCAACGGCAGTTCCGGCCCATCGGAACTGCGAGCGAGACCTTCGCCGTACTGGCGAAGCTCTGTCCCTGGATCCCCTCCCGATCCTCCGTTGCAGATCCTCGCCGTCCGGCTTGAGGCTTTTTTCATTTCCCAACGGACAAACCCATGCAGACGATCGGTAATTTGTGGTTGTGGGGCGGCTTCGCAGCGGTGGTGGTCATCGCCCTGCTGGTCGACCTCGTATTGATGCGCCACGGTGGCCCGCACAAGGTCACTTTCAAGGAAGCCCTGTGGTGGTCCATCGGCTGGGTCGCGCTGGCCCTGGCCTTCAACGGCGGCCTCTGGTTCTACCTGAACGAGACCGCCGGCCAGGTCGTGGCCAACAAGGTCGGCCTGGAGTTCCTGACCGGTTATCTGGTCGAGAAGGCGCTGGCGGTGGACAACATCTTTGTCTTCCTGATGATCATGAGCTACTTCGCGGTGCCGGAGGAACAGCGCCAGAAGGTGCTGATCATCGGCATCCTGGGTGCGATCGTGCTGCGTACGATCATGATCTTCGCCGGTAGCGTGCTGATCACCCAGTTCCACTGGCTGCTCTACGTATTCGGCGCCTTCCTGCTCTTCACCGGCTGGAAGATGTGGTTCGCCGCGGGCCAGGAGCCTGACCTGGAAGCCAACCCGGCCCTGCGCTGGATGCGCAAGCACCTGCGCCTGCTGCCGGACTACGAAGGCAACGCGATGAGCGTCAAGCGCGACGGCGTGCGCTGGTTCACCCCGCTGTTCGCGGTGCTGATCCTGATCGCAGTGACCGACGTTATCTTCGCGGTGGACAGCATCCCGGCGATCTTCGCGATCACCACCGACCCGTTCATCGTGCTGACCTCCAACGTGTTCGCGGTGCTCGGCCTGCGCGCGATGTTCTTCCTGCTGGCCGGCATGGCCGACCGCTTCCACCTGCTGCCGTACGGCCTGGCCCTGGTGCTGGCCTTCATCGGCATCAAGATGATGATCATCGACCTGTTCAAGATCCCGACCCCGATCTCGCTGGGCGTGGTCGCGGTGATCATCGCCGCCACGGTGGTGCTGAGCCTGAAGAACCCGCCGAAGGAAGGCGGCGCCTGATCCTGGCCGATTGAACGCTGCGGCCGGTGGATTGTCCCGCCGGTCGCAGCCACTCTCCCGCGGCGGTGGCCTTGGTTTCGCGCCGGCCACCGCCATTGCTGAGGGTATGAACACGAACGCGCCCCTGCCCGCCGGCGACGCGCCGGCCGCCCGCAACGACCGCACGCGCATCCTGCGCGCCTTCAATGCCAGCCTGGCCGCCGTGCTGGTGCTGGTGGCCGTGTTCGCCCTGCAGGACCATTTCGACTGGCGGCCCTGGGCGGTCGCACCGCTGGAAGCCAAGGGCCTGCTTGGCCTGATCGGTGGACCGCTGCTGCATGGCTCGGTCGAACACATCGCCGCCAACAGCTTCGCCATCCTGATCCTCGGCACCCTGGCCGGCAGCGTCTATCCCAGAGCCACGCTGCGCGCCCTGCCCCTGCTGTGGCTGGGCTCGGGCATCGGTGCGTGGATGCTCGGCAACCCCGGCAGCTTCCATCTCGGCGCCAGTGGCGTCACCCACGGCCTGATGTTCCTGCTGGCCAGCCTTGGCCTGCTGCGCCGCGACCGCGCGGCGATCGCCACCGGGCTGATCGGCATGCTGTTCTACGGCGGCATGCTGATGACCGTGCTGCCGCATGCCGACGGTGTGTCCTGGCAGTCGCACATGGGCGGAGCCTTCGCCGGCATCATCGCCGCGCTGCTGTTCCGCAACGCCGATCCGCGGCCGCCGCGCCCGCGTTACAGCTGGGAGGACGAGGAGGACGAGGTCGAGCCGCTGGCCGATGACGAACTCGAACCGCCATCGCCGCAGCGCGTTCCGGTGCTGTGGCAGCCACGCGAAGGGCAGGACTATGTGGTGATCCCGTTCCGCCGGCCGGAAGACCCGCGCGGTTGATCGGGTGGATACGCCGGGCATGGCCCGGCGCTACCGCTTCTGGATGCATCTGGTGGCGCCGGGCCATGCCCGGCGGCATTGACGCCGGTCAGTTCGCCGCGTTCGCTGCCGCGCCCGTTCCATCCACCGCCTGCCGGCCCAATGCCGGGTCATCGGTGAAGAAGGCATCGATGCCGGTCGCCAGGTAGGCACGCATCTCCGCGATCGACCCCTCCGCGTTGCGCGCAGTGTCCGCGCCCTTGCGCAGGTTGCTGGCCTGGAAGTGGTTCTCCGGGCGGAAGGTGTACGGAATCACCATCAGGCCCACCGCGTGCGCATCGCGCACCAGCGCCGTCGGCGTGCCCAGCGCACCGTTGGCATCCAGCGGGATGATCGAGCGCAGCTCCGGGCCGATGCCGTCGGCATAGGCCGCGATGTCCCTCAGTCCCGCCGGAGTCATCATCTGCGCATAGGTCAGCGCGCCGCCGGCCTTGGCGACATCGGCCGGCTGGGTGTCGCCCTTCCACAGCAGCTGCAGCAGGCGGATGTTGCTGCCGCGCGGGATCTTGCCGCGCAGGTAGCGCAGGTTGGCCGTCTCGAACGACTGGATGGTGACCGGGCCGACGTTGGTATAGGCGTTGCCGCGCAGCGCGGCCAGCAGCGTGTCTTCCATCGGCAGGCCGATCGACTGGAAGTAGGTCGGGTGCTTGATCTCCGGCACCAGGCCGATGCCACGGTTGGCACGACCGGCCTGCTGGACCAGGAACGCCAGGATCTCGTCCAGGCTGGCGATCCGGAACTGGCCGTCATAGGCGGTGCTGCGGAACTCCGGCAGGCGCTCGCGGGCGTACAGCGTCTTCAGCTCGGCCAGGGTGAAGTCTTCGGTGAACCAGCCTTCGACCGTCTGCCCGTCGATGACCTTGCGGGTCTTCCGCTTGGCGAATTCCTCGTGCTCGGCCACATCGGTGGTGCCACCGATCTCGTTCTCATGGCGGGCCACCATCACCCCGTCCTTGGTCATCACCAGGTCCGGTTCGATGTAGTCGGCGCCATCGGCGATGGCCTGCGCATAGGCCGCCAACGTGTGTTCGGGCAACAATGCGCTTGCACCGCGGTGGCCATAGACCGACGCCTTGGGCGCGGCCGGAGGGGAGGATTCAGCACTCATGGCCACCGATGGTGCCACGGCCAGCGACAACAGCAACGCACGACCCCACGACTTCACTGCAACTTCCCCAAGCGGTTTGTGATGGGCGTCAGTATGCGGCGGGAATGTGACAGGTTGGGGGAGCTGGGGGCCGGCTGCCTGCGGTTGGCCAATGATCGCGGTGACCGCCATTCGGATTGGATTCTGCAATTTTTCCGATTGAACCGCCGAAACGATGGGTCATAGCCTCGACTGACCAACACCGATGTTGGCGGAGGATCGGACCATGGAGAAGACAATGTACGTGCCTATCCTGAAATGGCGACAAGGTGAGTACCTCGCGGTAGGTCGTACACGCGAGACCATAAAGGACTGGATGTATCCCCTGTTCGAGATCCCGGTCGAACAGTGGGACTTCGAGAACGAGACGCCCGCCAAGTCGCTCGATGACCACCTGAAGAATGTCGGCAAGCGACTGAGCACCAATTGGAAGAAGCGCCGTTGCCTGTTCGATTCACCGCATCTTGGCGGCGACGACACGATGGCCAATGGAGACCATCACCTCGCGCGCGTCTTCGATCTCGCGCGGGCGTCGGGCTGCCAGGCCATTCCGGTAACCGGTATCGGCCGGCATCTGGCGTATCAGCAGGCAGTTGCCAGCATCATCGCCCAGGATGATCGTGGGTGCGGACTGCGTCTGGTTCCCGATGATCTGGAAGGTAGTCCTGTGGCGAAGATCGACGGCTTGCTGCATCTCCTGGGTGTAGCCCCGGAGCAAGTGGACATCGTCCTGGACAGTACGGCAGATGTCGCAGATTCTCCGACCCTCCAGGCATCGATCTGGCAGGCATGGATCGCTGGATTGCCCTACATCAGCCGATGGAGATCGCTCACCGTGGCCGGTGGCAGCTTCCCTGCAAGCCTGAGCCCGTCAGCAGGCTATCGCCCTCATGGTGACGTTCACCGTCGCGAATGGCGGGGGTACACCCGACTGACAGCCGGTGCCCTGCAGCGTCAGCCATGGTTCGGTGACTACGGATGCGCGTCACCACAGACGGAGATGATGGACCCACGCCTGTTCGACCCGAATGCAAAGATCAAGTACACGATCGATGACCAATGGCGGATCATCGTCGGCACCCAGGTCAAGCGCAATGGCCGCGACCAGTATCGCGACCTGTGCAGGCACCTGATTTCTGATCCCCCGGTGGTATTCATGGGACGAACTTACAGTGCTGGCGACGAGTACATCGAAGATTGCGCCAACAACGTCGCCAGTACGGGCGGAAGTTCGACCTGGCCAACGGTGGCGACCAATCACCACCTGACTAAGGTTGTTCGCGACCTCGCCAATCTGTCCGGCGCTTCAACTGTTCCCTGACCAGCGTGCGGATCTCGGCGAGGCTGTATACCTCTCCAAGCCGCTCACACAGCGCTGTGCGATTGCCGCGCAGCGCTGCCTTGTCCGGGTTCCTTGCACAGATCAGTGTCGTGATCTCATCACGCCAGAGAAGGGCGGCAACGTCCATCCCATTGACCGACGGATTGAGCCTGGCGGGTCGCAAAAGCTCCATTCGCACCGCATTACGCGCGCCGCGCGATACAGTGCGAACGCCCCACCACTCCGGCAGGACGTCCAGCGCGTGGTCAAGATGCCGCTGCCCCACAACAATCGTCGCTTTGTCGAGAACGTTTGAATAGAACTGCTGCTGCATGGGAAGCCTGCGCAGCGTGTCCACGTCGCTCTTGATCTCGTAGCCGTGCAGGTGACCGTTGATGACGCAGACATCAACCCGACAGGCACCGCGAGCAAGCCCCATCTCCTCCACGACCAGCGTATTGGGATTGGCAACGTGCTCAGCGATCACCTTCCGAAGTAGCGCGGATCTGACGTCGCTGTCGGTTATCGGGTCCATTGTCGAATCGTACCAAGAGGGAGTCGCTGTACTGCATGAAATCCAGGCATGTCGCAGTTCATCGCGGCACTACTTGCCGATGCAGAAGCTGGAGAAGATCCTTCCCAGCAGGTCATCGGCACTCATCTGCCCGGTGATTTCGCCCAGCGCGTCGTGCGCCAGACGCAGCTCCTCGGCCGCCAGCTCCAGGTGCTCGTGCACCAGCTCGCCATCGGCCCGCTGCGCGTGTTCCTGCGCGCGTTCGATTGCATCCACATGGCGGGTGCGTGCGGAGAATTCGCCCTCCACCTGCTCCCCTGCCCCGGCCGAAGCGATCGAACGCAGGCGCGCGTGCAGCTCGTCCAGTCCCGCGCCGGTGGCAGCGGAGACGAACACGCGGTCCGGGTCGTCCCGCACCGGCATCGCATCCAGCAGATCCGACTTGTTGTGGATGTAGACCTTGTGCGGCACCGCCAGTACCGCTTCGCCGATCGCGGCTTCGCCGGCTGCCGGATCGCGTGCATCCAGCACGATCAACGCCAGGTCGGTGCGCTCGATCTCCGCGCGTGCGCGACGCATGCCTTCGCGTTCGATGGCATCGCCACCGTCGCGCAGGCCGGCGGTATCGACCAGGGTCAGTTCCAGCCCATCCAGGCGGATGGTCTCGCGCAGCGTGTCACGGGTCGTGCCGGCGATGTCGGTGACGATGGCACGCTCGCTGCCGGCCAGCGCGTTCAACAGCGAACTCTTGCCGGCATTCGGTGGGCCGATCAGCACCGCATGCAGGCCATCGCGCAGACGACGGCCACGCTCTGCGTCGCGACGCAGCAGGGCCAGATCGCTGCGCGCCTGTTCCAGGCCACGCCGCACCTGTGCACCGCCGAGTGTGTCCAGTGGCTCATCGGCGAAATCTATGGCCGCTTCCACGTGGATGCGCAGCAGCACCAGCTGTTCGACCACTGCCTCGATGCGGCGCGAGAACACACCATCCAGCGAACGGCGTGCAGCACGTGCCGCGCGGTTGTCCCCGGCCGCGATCAGATCGGCGATGGCTTCGGCCTGTGCCAGGTCCAGCTTGCCGTTGAGGAAAGCCCGTTCGCTGAACTCGCCGGGCCGCGCCTGCCGCGCGCCGAGCGCGATGCAGCGTGCGACCAGCTGCTGCAGCAGTACCGGGCTGCCATGGCCCTGCAGTTCCACCACTTCTTCGCCGGTGAAGCTGTTCGGCGCCGGGAACCACAGCACGATGCCATCATCGATCACCTCACCGTCTGCATCTCGCAGTCGCGCGTAGTGCGCGTGGCGCGGGCGCAACGTCGGTGCGCCGAGCGCGTTGGCAATCGCTGCGGCGCGCGGGCCTGACAGGCGCAGCAAGCCCACGCCGCCCGCGCCGGGCGCGCTGGCAATGGCCACGATGGTCTCGGTGCGCTTCATATTGTTCATCGCTCAGAGCTTCTCCAGCTGCGCGCGCGCCTGCGCCGCTCCACTACCCTGCGGCTGCAGCGCGAGGTAGGTGGTGTAGGCGTGCTTCGCCTTGGCCTTGTCGCCAACGTGGAAGTAGGCATCGCCCAGGTTGAGATGGGCCACCGCGCGCGACGGATCGATCTTCAGCGTGTTCTCCAGCCAGCGCGCCGCTTCGGCGTAGCGTTGCTGGCGGTAGTAGACGAAGCCGAGATTGTTGGCCGCCTGGGCAAAATCCGGGCGCAGCTTCAGTGCCTCGGCGAACTGCACGGCGGCTTCGTCGTAGCGCTTCTCGCGGTACAGCTGCAGGCCACGGTCGTTGGCCTGCTGCGAGCGCTGGCGGTCGGAGGCCGGTCCGGCCGTCGGCACCACCAGCTTGGCCTTGCCGCCCTGCAGGTCGGCCACGGTCACTGGCGCTTCATTGTTCTTGGCGTCCTGGGCAGCGTCGACCTTGTTGTTCAGGGCGATCGCATCGGCGGTCAGCTGGCGTGTATCGGCGTTGAGGTATTCCTGGCTGTCCGGCACCTGGAACACGAACTCGCCCCCCTGCGAGCCGGGCAGGCTGCCGAACGCCGGCGTCTGCTGCGACACCGCCGACACCGCTGGCGCCACATAGGCGGCCAGCTCGGTACCGGTGATCAGGCCATCGCCATTGAGATCGCCCTTGCCAGCCAATGCCTGCAGCAGCACCCAGGTGAACACCGAGTGGCCGTTCGGGCCGGCATCGGCCACCTGCTGGTCGGCACCGCCGGCGGTCAACATCTGCCGCGCGCTGCGGCGCGCGTTCTCGCGCAGGAACGACGACGACGACGGCCCGCCGCGGGTGAGGCCGAGACCGCTGTAGCAGGCATCCATCACGAACATCACATGCTTGGCCTGCATGCTCTCGGCAATGTTCTGGATGTCGGTCATCGCGATGGCATCGGTGGCGAATTCCTTCGGGTCCGAATCCACCGGGATGATGTAGCCGAGGTCGCGCCCGGAGGCAAGCTGGCGGGTGGCGCCGTGGCCGGCGAAGAACACGAACACGCGGTCGTTCTTTCCGGTGCGGTCGTCGGCCAGGCGGTCGTGGAAGGCGGCCAGGATGTTGTTGCGGGTGGCCTGCTCGTTCTTCAGCACGATCACCTGCGAGGACGGGAAGCCGAACTGTCCGGTGAGCGTATCGGCCACGGCCTGGGCATCGTGGCTGGCATATTCCAGCTTCGGCCACTTGGCGTAGTTGTCGATGCCGACCACGATCGCCCACGATTTTTCATAGCCGGTGGTGACGGTGGCATCGCGGTCGCTGCCCTTGCGCGGTCGGGCGACGCTGAAGTCGCGGCCATTCCAGCCGGCGAACTGGTAGCCGTCGGCGATCAGCCGATCGAGGATCTGCGGCAACGCCTTCACCGCGCGGTCGTGGATATCGTGGAACAGGATGATGCCGCGCTGCTCCTTGTTCACCTGGTCGAGCACGCGCTGCACGATCGATTCAGGCACCGGGTCGGCCCAGTCCATCGAATCGATGTTCCACATGATCGACTTCAGGCCCGCCTCGTTGAGCAGCTGCAGGCCTTCGGCGTTGCGTGCGCCATACGGGAAGCGGAACAGCGGCGCGCGCTTGCTGTCCACGTCCTTCAGCAGGGTGTCGGTGTCCAGCACCTGCTGTCGCAGCGCATCGCCGGTGGTGCGCGACAGCTGCGCATGGGTCAGGCTGTGGTTGCCGACGGCGTAGCCCTCTTCCATCAGGTTGCGGCTGATCTTGGCCATCGGCCCGAGGCTGACCTTGCCGTCGGTGTCGACCTTGCCCAGGTTGCGACCGACCTCGAAGAACACGCCCGGTACGTCATAGCGCTTGAGGATTGCCACCACTTCATCGGTATAGGCCTTGTGCGGGCCATCGTCGAAGGTCAGCACCACCGTCTTCGGTGGCAGGTCGCGGCCGAAGATCTCGCGGTCGCTGTCCTTCATCGACATCGGGTACGGCTCGATCACGCCGTAGTCGCGCAGGATCGCTTCGCGGCTGTAGTCCTTGTGCAGGTGCACGATGTAGTCGTCCCACTTCTCGCGCTTCAGGTCGATGGCACGGCTGCGCTCGAAGCGGCTGAAGATCCGGGTCAGCTCCTGGTTGTAGTTGCGCTCGATCTCGTCCAGCGCCTCCAGGTCTTCGCCGATGCGCTGGTGCAGCTTCACCGCCGGCAACGAGGAATCGGCGCCGATGCGTTCGTGCAGGTCACGCAGCACCTCGCGGAACGCCAGGCGATCGGCATCGAACAGTTCCGGTGCCGACTCGATGTAATCCAGCACCGTGCCCAGGGTAGCGAAGCGCTGCGGGCTGGTGCCGCGCAGCAGGGTGTCGAACTGCGTGGCAATGGCGCCGCGCTGCACCAGTCCGTCGTGGAACAGCTGCTGGCCGATGCGGGTGGAGGTGGTGCGATCGGCCGCGGACTGCTGTTCCTCATCGGCCAGCAGCACGATGATCCGGCGATAGCCGTCGAGCTGCTTCTGCAATGCG
Organism: Stenotrophomonas sp. 3(2025); assembly: GCF_052665395.1. Classification (NCBI taxonomy): domain Bacteria; kingdom Pseudomonadati; phylum Pseudomonadota; class Gammaproteobacteria; order Lysobacterales; family Lysobacteraceae; genus Stenotrophomonas; species Stenotrophomonas sp. 3(2025). The sequence continues at coordinate 59,750 of NZ_JBQOIF010000003.1, forward strand.
CCGAGCAACGGCGCGGCGGCCGGGTCGGCGGCAGCGGCAGCCTGTGCGCTCGGCTGGGTGACTGCCGTCGGTGCCTGCGCGTCCTTGTCGCCGCAGCCGGCTACGAGCAGGGTCAGCAGCAGGCTGGGCAGGAACAGGCGGAACGACGGCGCACGCGGCATGGCGGACTCGAACAAGGGGGAATGGTGTGCCGGCGATTCTAACGCCGCATGCGAAAAGCCCGCCTTGCGGCGGGCCTTTGCTGGGCCAGCCGGCCAGCGGCCGGCTCTACCCCTCGGCGCAGACGCGCCTTACTTCTTCTTGGCCGGAGCGGTGGCTGCCGTGGCCGGTACCGGGTCGCTGCCGTGGCGCTTGGTCATCCACCACTGCTGCAGCAGGCCCAGGCCACCGTTGACCACCCAGTACAGCACCAGGCCGGACGGCATGAAGGCCATCATGACACCGAACACCAGCGGCATGAACTGCATCATCTTCTGCTGCATCGGGTCCATGCCCGGTGCCGGCGTCAGCTTCTGGGTGAACCACATCACCGCCACGTTGATCACCGGCAGGATGAAGTACGGGTCACGGGCGGTGAGGTCCTGGATCCAGCCGAACCAGGGCGCCTGGCGCAGTTCGACCGATTCCACCAGCACCCAGTACAGGGCGAAGAAGATCGGCATCTGGATGAGGATCGGCAGGCAGCCGCCCATCGGATTGATCTTTTCCTTCTTGTACAGCTCCATCATCGCGGTCTGGAACTTCTGGCGGTCATCACCATAGCGTTCCTTCAGCTGTGCGATGCGCGGCTGGAAGCGACGCATCTTCGCGCCACTCTTGTACTGCGTCGCCGACAGCGGGTACAGCACGATCTTCAGCAGCACCACCAGGCCGACGATGGCCCAGCCCCAGTTGCCCACCAGCTTGTGCACCTGGTTGAGCACCCAGAACAGGCCCTGGCCGATCACCGCCATCATCGAGAAGCGGCTGTAGTCGACCACACGGTCCAGACCCGGCACGTCTTCCTTGGCGATCAGGTTGACCAGCTTCGGGCCGACCCACAGGCGGGCCTCGGTGCTGGTGGACTGGCCCGGGGCCACGGTGAAGGCCGGGCCACGCGCTTCGATCAGGTCACGACCGGCCACCTGCGACAGCACGTAGTGTGCGGTCTGGTCCTTCTGCGGGATCCACGCGGTGAAGAAGTGGTGCTGCAGCATCGCCAGCCAGCCGCCGGTGATGTTCTGGTTCAGCGCGCCATCGTCCAGGTAATCCTTGAACGCGCGACGCTGGTACTTCTTGTCGTTGTCGTACCAGGTGGCACCGTTGAAGCTGAACGAGTCCGGGTTGGTCATGCTCCGCGACAGGATCGTCGGGCTGCGGTCCAGGGTGCGGTAGACGTAGCCGTTCCACGGCGCGGCACCGGCATTGCTGACTTCATCCTTGAAGCGGATCGCATACTCGTTGCGGCCCACGATCAGGGTGCGCTTGATGGTCACGCCGTTGTCGGCGGTCCATACGAACGGAACCTGCAGTTCGTTCTGGCCCTTGGCCAGCACGAAGTCGCGGGTCTCACCAACCAGCTTGAAGCCGTCGGCACCCGGCACCGGGGTGTTCTTGTCCTCGCTGGCCCAGCCGCTGATCGCGCTGTAGGGATGGGCGGGATCTTCGGTCAGCAGGCGCACCGGCGGGCTGCCTTCGTCCTTGCTCTGCGGGAACTGCAGCAGTTCGGCGTCGAGCACGCGGCCGCCATCGAGCTTCAGGCGCAGCACGTCGGTGGTGATGGTCACGGTCTGTGCGGACGGGGCGGCGCTGGCCTGGGCCTGTGCAGCGGCCTGACCCGGGGCACCGGGAACCTGCGCGCTGGGGATGCTGCCCGGGGACGCACCGGGGACGCTCTGGGCGGCGGCCGGGGCCGAGCTGGTCGTCGGCGCCGGGGTCGGGGCGGACTTTTCACGGCTCCACTCCATCCACAGCAGCACGGCCACCATCAGCCAGGCAAAGATCAGGAAAACACGGGTCTGGTTCATCAGCAGGCAGGCTCAGCGGGGCCGGGACGCGGTGCCGGCTCGGTGACGGAGGGAATGGCAATGCCATCAGGCGGCGGCATTGTGCCGTCCACGCCCGGCGCGGGCAATGCGCGCAGGCGCCGCAGCAGGCGCAGGAAGGCCTGGCGGATATCTTCGTTGCTGGCATGACGCGCAGCAGTACGAGCCACGACGACGAAGTCGCCTGGCTGTATGTCGGTTCGTGTCTGACGCAGGGCGTCGCGCAGGACGCGCTTGATCCGGTTACGCCCAACGGCGTGAGGATCGACCTTGCGGGAAACCGCCAGACCCAGCCTGGCCGGCCGGTCAGCCGGTAGCCAGTGCAGGGTCATCAGCGGATCGGACACACGGCGGGCGCCGTTGAAGACCGTTGAATATTCGGCACGCGTGCGAACCCGCGCAGAGCGAGGGAATCGCTTGCGCGGGTCTGCAGTATTCACTGTCGAATGGATTGCGTATGCCGCTGGATGCGGCATGGCAATCAGGCGCTCAGGACTTTGCGGCCCTTGGCGCGGCGACGCGACAGGATCTTGCGGCCGTCAGCGGTCTTCATACGGGCACGGAAGCCGTGGTCGCGCTTACGCTTGAGGTTGCTGGGCTGGAAGGTGCGCTTGGTGGCCATGTGGGCCTCTCGTATGAATGGGACGGAAAGAACCGGAAATTTTAGAGAGGTGCACCCCCTCCCGTCAACCCCTGTCTGCTACGCCAATTCACCGGGCTGTGCAATAGCTGTGGATCTTTTTGTGAATAAGTAGGGGACAAGCATTCCGAAGGCGGGCGCTCGGTGGTAGGCTGAGCCATCCATTTCCCCCCTTTCAGGCCTGTGTTTGGGCGCCTTTTCGCGCCTATGCATCGGCCACCGGACAATTATTGCTGATGGATGCCTGGTCACGTAGTCTCGAGCGACTCGAGGCGGAGTTCCCGCCCGAGGATGTTCACACCTGGTTGAAGCCGCTGCAGGCAGATCTGCGCGCTGACAGCCTGGTGCTGTATGCACCGAATGCCTTCATTGTCGATCAGGTGCGCGAACTGTACCTGCCGCGGATCCGCGAGCTGGTCACCCACTTTGCCGGTTTCGGCGACGTATTTCTTGAAATCGGCTCGCGTCCGCGGCCCGTGGACGCGCAGATCGCGCCGGTTTCCAGCCATTCGGCGCAGGCGCCGGTGCAGCCGCAGGTTCCCTTCGCCGGCAACCTGGACAACCACTACACCTTCGCCAACTTCGTGGAAGGCCGCAGCAACCAGCTGGGCCTGGCCGCAGCATTCCAGGCGGCGCAGAAGCCGGGCGACCGCGCGCACAATCCGCTGCTGCTGTACGGGGGCACCGGCCTGGGCAAGACCCACCTGATGTTCGCCGCCGGCAACGCGATGCGTCAGGCCAATCCGGCCGCCAAGGTGCTGTACCTGCGTTCGGAACAGTTCTTCAGCGCGATGATCCGGGCCTTGCAGGAAAAGACCATGGATCAGTTCAAGCGCCAGTTCCAGCAGGTCGACGCGCTGCTGATCGATGACATCCAGTTCTTCGCAGGCAAGGATCGCACCCAGGAAGAGTTCTTCCACACCTTCAACGCGTTGTTCGATGGCAAGCAGCAGATCATCCTGACCTGCGACCGCTATCCGCGCGAGGTCGAAGGCCTGGAAGCGCGCCTGAAGTCGCGGCTTGCCTGGGGCCTGTCGGTCGCCATCGAGCCGCCGGACTTCGAGACCCGCGCTGCGATCGTGCTGGCCAAGGCCCGCGAGCGTGGTGCCGAGATTCCCGATGACGTTGCGTTCCTGATTGCCAAGAAGATGCGCTCCAATGTGCGCGACCTCGAGGGTGCGCTGAATACCCTGACCGCCCGCGCCAATTTCACCGGCCGTGCGATCACCACCGAATTCGCCCAGGAAACCCTGCGCGACCTGCTGCGCGCCCAGCAGCAGGCGATCAGCATTCCCAACATCCAGAAAACCGTTGCCGATTACTACGGGCTGCAGATCAAGGATCTGCTGTCCAAGCGTCGGACCCGGTCGCTGGCCCGTCCGCGCCAGGTTGCCATGGCGCTGACCAAGGAACTGACCGAACACAGCCTGCCCGAAATCGGCGACGCCTTTGCCGGTCGCGATCACACCACGGTGCTGCATGCCTGCCGGCAGATCCGCACCCTGATGGAAGCCGACGGCAAGCTCCGCGAGGACTGGGACAAGCTGATCCGGAAGCTGAGCGAATGATGCACGTACGCCGATGAGGCGTCACCGCATAAAACGGTGCAGAATCCGGTAGCAAGCGCGGGACAGGGTGTGGATAAAAATGCCGTTGGATTTCCCGGAAGATTTATCCACAGCTTTCCCCACCCCTTGGGGGCTGGTAATGCAGAGGGTTTCGAAGGCTTAATTCCTTTTGTTTACAAGGACTTAGCTGCGTTTTCCAGCGATTCTGGCTCTACCAGCACCACCAAGCTTTTGATTTATTCCACATTTTTTTAAAGCATAGGGGCACGGAACCACATGCGTTTCACACTGCAGCGCGAAGCCTTTCTCAAGCCGTTGGCACAGGTCGTCAACGTGGTCGAACGCCGCCAGACCCTTCCGGTTCTGGCCAATTTCCTGGTGCAGGTGCAGAACGGCCAGCTGTCGCTGACCGGTACCGACCTGGAAGTGGAGATGGTGTCGCGGATCGCGGTTGAAGATGCCCAGGACGGCGAAACCACCATTCCCGCCCGCAAGCTGTTCGAGATCATCCGCGCCCTGCCTGATGGCAGCCGGATCACCGTCTCGCAGACCGGTGACAAGATCACCGTGCAAGCAGGACGCAGCCGCTTCACCCTGGCCACCCTGCCCTCCAACGACTTCCCGTCGGTGGACGAAGTGGAAGCCACCGAGCGTGTCGCGATCGGCGAAGCCACGCTGAAGGAGCTGATCGAGCGAACTGCGTTCGCGATGGCCCAGCAGGACGTGCGTTATTACCTCAACGGCCTGCTGTTCGACCTGCGCGGCGACGCGCTGCGCACCGTCGCTACCGACGGTCATCGCCTGGCCCTGTGCGAAACCGATCTGGCCAAGCCCAGCGGTTCCAAGCGCCAGATCATCGTTCCGCGCAAGGGCGTGACCGAGTTGCAGCGCCTGCTGGAAAGCGGTGATCGCGAGATCGAACTGGAAGTCGGCCGTAGCCACGTTCGCGTGAAACGCGACGATGTCACCTTCACTTCGAAGCTGATCGACGGTCGCTTCCCGGATTACGAGGCAGTGATTCCGATTGGTGCCGACCGCGAGGTGAAGGTGGATCGCGAAGCACTGCGTGCCTCGCTGCAGCGTGCTGCGATCCTGTCCAACGAGAAGTACCGCGGCATCCGCGTGGAAGTTTCGCCGGGCAACCTGAAGATCAGCGCGCACAACCCGGAGCAGGAAGAAGCCCAGGAAGAGATCGAGGCCGACACCACGGTCAGCGACCTGGCCATCGGCTTCAACGTGAACTACCTGCTGGATGCCCTCTCCGCCTTGCGCGACGAAGAAGTGATCATTCAGTTGCGCGACTCCAACTCCTCGGCGCTGGTGCGTGAATCGAGCAGCGAGAAGTCGCGTCATGTGGTGATGCCGTTGCGTCTCTGACAGCTGCGCCGTTCCACGTGGAACACATGGACGCCCGGGATCTCCGGGCGTCTTTTTTTTTGTTCCACGTGGAGCATCGTTGCGAATGCTTACCGCCGCCCTTTGTGGCTCGTTCCGATGTGAGCATCCGCGTTGCCCTGATGGGTTGTCGGCGCAGGGAACCCACGGTCCCGGGAAGCCAGCGGTGGAATCCACATGCTGAGATGTCGAGACACGTTGGATATGAGCGCGCAGCGGGATCGGATCCAGCAGCTTCCGCCTGCGTGCTGACCTCTCTGTCCACAGGCCTCGTTCGTGGAATTTCGGCGCCTCCCTAGCTTCTAAATCTGGGTATAAATCAAAAGCTTGGTGGTGATGGTAGGGCCAGATTTCATGTAAAAGTAGGCTATGTATATGATTAAAAAAGCTTTTATAGGGCTGAAACCCCCTGTATATAGGCGATCAAGCCTGGGGGGGAACCTGTGGATAGTTTTACAGCCGAGGAAAAGTGCCTTTTTTATCCACAGTTCGCCCACACCTTGTGTATAAGTCATACAGGCCCGCTGTGGATGGCGTGGAACTGCCGCTTTGAATTTCTTGAAATCTGTGGAACCTAGCAGGGGCCTTGGTCGCAGATTTCAAGAAATCTGGGGAGCACTGACTGCAATCTCGGTGTGGAGTCAGGCCATGAGCCGGGGAAACCGTCTTCGGAATGGCGAAATCTGGACGCCTTGAGCCTTGGCTTCCTGCCGGATTTGAACGATTTCGGCCACTGTCTCCGGCCGCCTGCATGCCGGCAGGCCTCCGCCACGTGGAACCCGTGTTCTCCAAGGCTGCAACGCCCCGCTGATGCCGGTCCACGTCCGATCCACGCTGGCTGGCTTGACCAATGCAGTAAGCTGGGTGATTCCCCGCCCCTCTACCGCCCTGTGCGGATGGTCTGTCGCATCCCATGCAGATTTGTCGTCTTGCCCTCCACCACTTGCGTCGTTTCGATGCGGTGGAGCTGTCGCCCCAGCCAGGGGTGAATCTGCTGACCGGTGACAACGGCGCTGGCAAGACCAGCGTCCTGGAAGCGTTGCATCTGATGGCCTATGGGCGCAGTTTCCGCGGGCGGGTACGCGATGGCCTGGTGCGTCAGGGCCATGAAGCTCTGGAAGTCTTCGTGGAATGGGACGAGCAACGCGGTGATCTGTCCGTGCAGAGGCGAAAAGCCGGGCTGCGGCATAGCGGGCAGGAGTGGAAGGGGCGGCTGGATGGCGAAGACGTCGCCCAACTCGGAAACCTGTGTGCCGCCCTCGCTGTGGTGACCTTTGAACCGGGCAGTCACGCCTTGGTGAGTGGTGGTGGCGAGCCGCGACGGCGCTTTCTGGATTGGGGCCTGTTCCACGTGGAACCAGACTTCCTTTCCTTGTGGCGGCGCTATTCGCGCGCGTTGAAGCAGCGCAATGCCCTGCTCAAGCAGGGCGGGCCGTCGCGGATGCTCGATACCTGGGATCACGAGCTGGCCGAGGCGGGAGAACCGCTGACCAGTCGTCGGCAGCACTACCTGGAGCGACTGCAGTCCCGAACCATCGCCCTGGCCGAGGCACTGGCTCCGCAACTGGGAATCGTGGGCCTGAATCTGAGTCCCGGCTGGCGCCGGCACGAGGTTCCGCTGGCAGATGCCCTTCTGCTGGCGCGCGATCGCGACCGTCAGGCGGGTTACACCTCGCTGGGCCCACACCGGGCGGACTGGAGCGTGGCGTTCCAGAGCATCCCGGGGCGCGATGCGCTGTCACGCGGCCAGGCCAAGCTCACCGCCCTCGCCTGTCTACTGGCCCAGGCGGAGGATTACGCCGAGCAGCGTGGCGAGTGGCCCGTCATCGCGCTCGACGATCTGGCCTCGGAGCTGGATCGCACACACCAGGCCCGGGTACTGCACCGCCTGTTGGCGGCACCGGCGCAGATATTCATCACTGCAACAGAAACGCCTGCAGCACTGGAGACTCTGAGCAACATCACCCGGTTCCACGTGGAACATGCACAGATCGTGGCTGTGCCATAGTGGGCACGGCAAGGCCGCTCAGCCCCGGCTGGTATAATTCAGGCTGCTATCCCTTCATTCTCGGCACATCGCTCAAAGCGGTGTCCGACCTGCGGAGCCTACGGCAAGCGCAATGACCGACGAACAGAACACCCCGGCAAACAACGGCAACTACGACGCCAACAGCATTACGGCCCTGGAAGGCCTGGAGGCTGTCCGCAAGCGCCCAGGTATGTACATCGGCGACGTCCATGACGGCACCGGCCTGCATCACATGGTGTTCGAGGTCGTCGACAACTCGATCGACGAAGCCCTCGCCGGCCATGCCGACCACGTGTCAGTGACGATCCATGCCGACGGCTCGGTCGGAGTGTCCGACAACGGTCGCGGCATTCCGACGGGCAAGCACGAGCAGATGAGCAAGAAGCTCGACCGCGACGTGTCTGCAGCCGAAGTCGTGATGACGGTCCTGCACGCAGGCGGCAAGTTCGACGACAACAGCTACAAGGTTTCCGGCGGCCTGCATGGCGTGGGCGTCAGCGTGGTCAACGCGCTGTCGCAGAAGCTGGTCCTGGATATCCATCAGGGCGGTTTCCACTACCAGCAGGAATACGCCGACGGCGCAGCACTACATCCGCTCAAGCAGGTCGGCCCCAGCACCAAGCGCGGTACCACCCTGCGCTTCTGGCCGTCGGTAAAGGCTTTCCACGACAACGTGGAATTCCACTACGACATCCTGGCCCGTCGCCTGCGCGAACTGTCCTTCCTCAATTCCGGCGTCAAGATCGTGCTGGTGGACGAGCGTGGTGATGGCCGCCGCGACGACTTCCATTACGAGGGCGGCATCCGCAGCTTCGTGGAGCATCTGGCGCAGTTGAAGACGCCGTTGCACCCGAACGTGATCTCGGTAACCGGCGAATCCAACGGCATCACCGTGGAAGTGGCGCTGCAGTGGACCGACTCCTACCAGGAGACGATGTACTGCTTCACCAACAACATTCCGCAGAAGGACGGCGGTACCCACCTGGCCGGCTTCCGTGGCGCGTTGACCCGTGTGCTCAACAACTACATCGAGCAGAACGGCATCGCCAAGCAGGCCAAGATCAACCTGACCGGCGATGACATGCGCGAAGGCATGATCGCGGTGCTGTCGGTGAAGGTGCCGGACCCGAGCTTCTCCAGCCAGACCAAGGAAAAGCTGGTCAGCTCGGATGTGCGTCCGGCCGTGGAAAGTGCGTTCGGCCAGCGCCTGGAAGAGTTCCTGCAGGAAAACCCGAACGAAGCCAAGGCCATCGCCGGCAAGATCGTCGACGCTGCCCGTGCCCGCGAAGCCGCGCGCAAGGCCCGCGACCTGACCCGCCGCAAGGGTGCGCTGGATATCGCCGGCCTGCCGGGCAAGCTGGCCGACTGCCAGGAAAAGGATCCGGCACTGTCCGAACTGTTCATCGTCGAGGGTGACTCGGCAGGTGGCTCGGCCAAGCAGGGTCGCAACCGCAAGAACCAGGCGGTGCTGCCGCTGCGCGGCAAGATCCTCAACGTGGAACGTGCACGCTTCGACCGCATGCTGGCGTCCGACCAGGTGGGTACGCTGATCACCGCGCTGGGCACCGGCATCGGTCGCGACGAGTACAACCCGGACAAGCTGCGTTACCACAAGATCATCATCATGACCGACGCCGACGTCGACGGCGCGCACATCCGCACCCTGCTGCTGACGTTCTTCTACCGTCAGATGCCGGAGCTGATCGAGCGTGGTTATGTCTATATCGGCCTGCCGCCGCTGTACAAGATCAAGCAGGGCAAGCAGGAGCTGTACCTGAAGGACGATCCGGCGCTGGACAGCTATCTGGCCAGCAGCGCAGTGGAGAACGCCGGGCTGGTGCCGGCCAGCGGCGAGCCGCCTATCGATGGCGTGGCGCTGGAAAAGCTGCTGCTCGCCTACGCTGCCGCGCAGGACACGATCAACCGCAATACCCACCGTTACGACCGCAACCTGCTCGAAGCGCTGGTCGACTTCATGCCGCTGGAGCTGGAAAACCTGCGCAACGCAGGTCCCGGTGAGGGCCTGGACGCGCTGGCCAAGCACCTCAACCAGGGCAACCTCGGCAGCGCCCGTTTCACCCTGGAGCTGCAGGAACCCAACGAGCAGCGTCCGGCTGCGGTGCTGGTCACGCGCAGCCACATGGGCGAACAGCACATCCAGGTGCTGCCGCTGTCGGCGCTTGAAAGCGGCGAGCTGCGTGGCATCCACCAGGCAGCGCAGCTGCTGCACGGCCTGGTCCGCGAAGGCGCGGTAATCACCCGTGGCGCCAAGTCGATCGAGATCGACTCGTTCGCGCAGGCTCGCAACTGGCTGCTGGACGAAGCCAAGCGCGGCCGTCAGATCCAGCGATTCAAGGGTCTGGGCGAAATGAATCCGGAACAGCTGTGGGATACGACGGTGAACCCGGAGACCCGCCGCCTGCTGCAGGTGCGCATCGAAGATGCGGTCGCCGCTGACCAGATCTTCAGCACCCTGATGGGTGATGTGGTCGAACCGCGTCGTGACTTCATCGAAGACAACGCGCTGAAGGTCGCCAACCTGGATATCTGACACAATCGGATGGTGGCCGGCGCGCGGGGAGGCGCGCCGGCTTTTGTCCCTTGATCGCAGGTAATCGATGTCCGCTTCCGCCCCGGTTTCCGCTCCGCCGCCGGTTCCACCGGCTACTGTCACGCCCCGCGCCTCCTCGCCGCTGGCGGGCTTCTTCATCGATCTGGGAATCGCCGCCGTCACCCTGTTCGGGCTGAGCCTGGTGGGCGGGCTGATCTGGGGACTCTATCGCGGCATCGTTGTGGGATACGCCAGCGCCAAATCCGGCGGTGGCACGCCTGACCCGGCAGCGGTCACCCAGCAGCTCGGCCAGCCCGGTGCTCTTGGGCAGATCCTGATGGCACTGGTCGCTACCGGCGGCGCAGCACTGCTGGTGTACTTCTGGCGCCGACCGGCCAACGCTGCAGAACGCCAGCGTTCGCGCGACGCGCTCCGTCGCCCCTCCACCTGGGGTTGGACCCTGCTGGTGGCCAGCGCGATCGTGATCGGCAGCAACGGCATCGCCTTTGTGGCCAAGCAGATGGGTATCGAGCCGGTACCGACAAACCTCGAACTGATGCAGAACGCGGTTGCCCGCTTTCCGCTGTTCCTGACGTTGTTTGCCGTGGTGCTTGCACCCGCCTACGAGGAACTGCTGTTTCGCCGGGTCCTGTTCGGGCGCCTGTGGCAGGCCGGGCGGCCGTGGCTGGGGATGATCCTGAGCAGCCTGGCGTTCGCGCTCATCCATGAAATTCCCGGTACCAGCGCCAATGGCCCGGCCGAGATCGCCCAGCTATGGCTGGTCTATGGCGGCATGGGCGCCGCGTTCTGCTGGCTGTACCGCCGCACCGGCACCTTGTGGGCAGCGATCGCCGCCCATGCGCTGAACAATGCGGTGGCGCTTGCGGCGCTGGTGTTTTTCGGGGCAACGTAAGGCGCTGTCCGCTTGACGAAAGATTAAGCAGACCCGTTACACACTGGGCTTCTGAACACGGGGGTGGGTCCATGAAACAACTGCTGCTGGCCATCGTCATCACCACTCTGGTCAGCGCCTGCGCGACCACCACTTCACCCACCGGCCGTCGGCAGATGGTGGGCGGTGTGTCGCAGGCGCAGCTGGATCAGCTGGGTGCGCAGGCGTTCGCCGAAACCAAGCAGAAAGAGAAGATCAGCAGCGACGGCCGCCAGAACGGCTACGTGCAATGCGTGGTCAACGCGCTCGTCGCACAGCTGCCGCCTCAGTACCGTGGCGTACGGTGGGAAACGGCGGTGTTCGTCGACAAGGAACCCAACGCCTTCGCCCTGCCCGGCGGCAAGGTCGGGGTCAACACCGGCATCTTCAGCGTTGCCAAGAACCAGGATCAGCTGGCAGCGGTGATCGGCCATGAAATCGGCCACGTGATCGCCCGCCACCACGAAGAACGCATCACCCGGCAGATGGGCGCGCAGACCGGATTGGCGGTGCTGGGCGCGCTGGCCGGCGCCTATGGCGGCGAAGGTGCAGCCAGTACGGTCAACCAGCTGGGCGGGATGGGGGCGCAGACCGCGTTCCTGTTGCCCGGCTCACGCACCCAGGAAAGCGAGGCTGACGTGATCGGTCAGCGGCTGATGGCCGAGGCCGGATTCAACCCCGCCCAGGCCGTCGATCTGTGGCAGAACATGATGGCTGCCAGTGGCGGTCGCAGCCCGCAATGGTTGTCGACCCATCCCGATCCTGCCAATCGGATCAGGGAGTTGCAGCGCGATGTACCGGCGCTGGGCCCTGTCTACCAGCAGGCGCAGGCGGCCGGACGCCGTCCAAAGTGTGGCTGAGTGCGCAGATTCATGCTGTATTGCAGCACATAAAACGATTTCTCACGCCATCTGTTTCTGATACGTTTGGCGGCTCAGATTTTTCTGACAGTCCGACTTTGCCGCTACCGGCGGTTCGATCGAGGTGAACGATGATTTTCCGTAACCACAAAGCTGTGCTTTCCGTCCTCATCGCCACTGCCCTGACCGGCGCCGTGGTCACCGACGCGTTCGCGCAGTCCTCGCGTTCGTCCGAGCGTGGCAACCGCGGCGGCAAGCAGGCCAAGGCCGAAGTGCTGTTCCCGAACGCGACCCGCCAGGAACCGGCTGCGAAGTCGTCGGCCAAGCTGGGCAGCAAGCTGCAGAAAATGATTGACAGCTACAACAAGGAAAAGTTCCCGGAGACCCGCACGCTGGCCGACGAGATCCTGGCCACCGAGAGCGCCAACGAGTACGACAAGTCGCTGGCAGCACAGCTGGCGTCGCAGGCCGCCTACCAGACCGACGACACCGCCGCCGCCATCGCGTACCTCAAGCAGGTGCTGCAGTTCAACGGCCTGGACAACAACGGCCACTTCCAGTCGATGCTGATGCTGGGCCAGCTGCAGATCCAGGAGGATCAGACCGCTGAAGGCCTGGCAACCCTCGACAAGTACTTCGCCGAGAGCAAGTCGACCAAGCCGGAAGAGCTGATCATCAAGGGCCAGGCGCTGTACCAGCTGGAGCGCTACCAGGAAGCGATCCCGGTGCTGAAGCAGGCCATCGCCGGTGCTGCCGAGCCGAAGGACAACTGGAACCAGCTGCTGATGGCCGCGCTGGCCGAAGCCGGCCAGACCGGTGAGGCGGTGCAGGCCGCCGAGGCACTGGCGGCCAAGAACCCGAACGACAAGAAAGCGCAGCTGAACCTGGCCAACATGTACATGCAGGCCGACCAGATGCCGAAGGCCGCCGCGGTGATGGACAAGCTGCGCAGCAGCGGCCAGCTCACCGAAGAGCGCGAGTACAAGCAGCTGTACTCGATCTATGCCAACACCGAGAACAAGGAAAAGGACGTCATCGCGGTCATCAACGAAGGGTTGCAGAAGGGCATCCTGAAGCCGGACTACCAGGTCTACCTGGCGCTGGCCCAGTCCTACTACTACTCCGACCAGGTGCCGCAGGCGATCGAAGCGTGGCAGAAGGCCGCCCCGCTTTCCAAGGACGGTGAGACCTACCTGAATCTGGCACGTGTTTTGCACAGTGAAGGTCGTGTCCCGGAGGCCAAGCAGGCCGCCCAGCAGGCGCTGGCGAAGGGCGTGAAGAACCAGGCGGATGCCAAGAAAATCATCAACCTGAAGTAAGTAGGAATAACGCCTGAACGCCTGCGCAGTTGATGCGCAAGCGCTCAGGATTGGTATAAGCTTGGAGGTTCCTGCGGTGTCATGCACCGCTGATCAGGGATTCCGCCCCCGGGATTCCGGCCCCACTATTGAGCTCTTGGCGCATGACGGAACAACTAGTCGTTCACCGGTACGAACAACCCGATGACAAGGGGCTGAGCTGGCCTCGCATCGTCGGTATCGCGTTTGTAATCGCCCTGCATCTGGCCGCCTTCATGATGCTCCTGATTCCTGCCGTGGCTCCCAAGGCCGTTGCGGAGAAGGAGCGCAACGTCATGGTGACCATCGTCGACGCACCGCCGCCGCCGCCACCGCCGCCGCCGCCGCCGCCGCCGCAGGACACCCCGCCGCCGCCGGTGAAGAATCTGTCGCCGCCGAAGCCGTCGCCCGTCCCGCCGCCGCCGCAGGCGCCGGTCGTCGACGTGCCGGAACCGCGCCCGAACGATATCGTCACCCCGCCGTCGCCGCCGTCGCCGCCGGCACCGCCGACCTCGATCGAGGCCAGCGTGGACATCTCGTCGAAGGCCATGAATCCGCCGCGCTATCCGCCGGCTGCCTTCCGCGCTGGTATCCAGGGCGAAGTGATCCTGATCATTGATGTCGATGCCAGCGGCAACGTCACCAATGTCACGGTGGAAAAGTCCAGCCGTAACCGCGATCTGGACCGTGCTGCGATGGAAGCCGCCCGCAAGTGGCGTTTCAACGCCGCCGAATCTGGCGGTAAGAAGGCTGCTGGCCGCGTCCGCGTCCCGGTCAACTTTGCGCTGAACTGATGCGCCCGGGTGGCCGCTTGGCCACCCTCGCCTCCAGTTCGATTGTCTAGCTTAGCTACACCCTTTATCACCACACACAACAAAGGTAAGCGTCATGCTGCAGGAAATTTTCATCGCCGCTGCTGCCGGGGGCAATCCGTCCAACGCCCTGTCGCAGATGGGCTTCGAGCACCTGATCCACGAAATGACCACCAAGCCGGGTGATTTCGCGGTTTCCTGGGTCGTGCTGCTGACGCTGGTCGTCATGTCGGCCATGTCCTGGTACTGGACCGTCATCAACATCTTCCGTGCTACCCGCCTGAAGAGCGCCGCCGATCGCGTCGTCAGCCTGTTCTGGGATACCCCGAACGCGCAGGACGCCATCCGTGCAATGGAAGAACAGCCGGCTTCGGAGCCGTTCTCGAAGATCGCACTGGACGCTGCCCAGGCTGCTGCGCACCACCAGCGTGCTGAAGGCGGCGCCGCCGGTGGCGTGGGCGAGAACCTGAGCCGTTCGGAGTTTGTCGACCGCGCTCTGCGTCAGGCCGTGACCCGCGAAAGCAACAAGCTGCAGTCGGGCATGACCCTGCTGGCCACCGTCGGTGCAACCGCTCCGTTCGTCGGTCTGCTGGGTACCGTGTGGGGCATCTACGGCGCGCTGATCAAGATCGGTGCCACCGGCTCCGCTTCGATCGACGCCGTTGCCGGCCCGGTGGGTGAAGCACTGATCATGACCGCCATCGGTCTGTTCGTCGCGATCCCGGCCGTGTTCGCCTTCAACTTCTTCAGCAAGATCAACAGCGCGACCATCAGCAAGTTCGATACCTTCGCGCACGACCTGCACGACTTCTTCGCCACCGGTTCGCGCGTCCGCTAATTGCGACGCGCTGTACCCGCGAGAACGTAGTCACCAAGATCTAGACGGAGCCCGTTATGGCTTTCAGTAGTGGTAACAGCGGCGGCCCCATGGCCGACATCAACGTTACGCCCCTCGTGGACGTGATGCTGGTGCTGCTGATCATCTTCATCATCACGGCGCCGCTGATGTCCCACAAGGTCAAGGTGGATCTGCCGGAGGCCAATCTGGTCCAGAAGCCGGACGACACCAACGACCGCAAGGGTCCCATCACCCTGGCAGTCAAGGAAGACGGTTCGATCTACTGGAATGACGAAGAGATCGACAAGCAGACCCTCGAGTCGCGCTTGGCGACCGCCGCCCAGCAGACCCCGCAGCCGCCGTTGAACCTGCGTGGTGACCGCACCACCAAGATGCGTGTCATCAACGAGATGACCAAGGTCGCGCAGGAACAGGGCATGCTGGACGTCGGCTTCGTGGCGACCAAAGAGAAGGGGCAATAAGCCATGGCATTCAGTAGTGGTGGTGGCAAGGGCCCCATGGCAGACATCAACGTCACGCCCCTCGTGGACGTGATGCTGGTGCTGCTGATCATCTTCATCGTGACCGCGCCGATCATGACGTATCCGATCGCCGTGGACCTGCCGCAGCGCGTGCTCAACCCACCGCCGCAGCTGGTCGAACCGCCGCCGCCGATCGAGCTGAAGATCGACGCCAGCAACCAGGTCTCGTGGAACAACAGCCCGATCGGTACGCATGAACTGCAGCAGCGGATGGAGCAGGAGGTCCAGCGTGACCCGACCAACCAGCCGGAACTGCGGATCGATGCCAGCCCGGATTCGGAGTACGACGTGATGGCCAAGGTTCTGGCCGCCGCGAAGAATGCTCAGATGAAAAAGATCGGCTTCGTGCAGCAGTAAATCGCTACACCGCAATACATCAGTCATGACGCGACTGCAGGCGCCCCTGGAAACAGGGGCGTCTTTTTTTTGTGCGTGCAGGCGTCTTCCCGGCAACGCCGTTGGCAATGAATGCCTCTGGCCGGTGCCTGTCCCCGCTATGATCGGCGGATGCTCGCCCTCTTCGATTCCGTGCGCCATTGGCTTGATGGCATCGCCCACCTGGGAACGATCCTGGCGGTGGCCTACCTGCTGTATCTGCTGGCGTTGACGGGCTGGATCATGCTGCAGAAGCGCGAGCCGGTGGCCACGCTGAGCTGGATCCTGTCGCTGGCGCTGCTGCCCTACCTCGGCCTCTTCATCTACTACCTGCTGGGCCCACAGAAGGTGAAGCGGCAACGGCTGCGGCGCGGTCGCGCGCGCTCGGGCATGGAGCACTACAGCGATGTCTGCCCGCCCGATGCCGACTGCACCGAACTGGCCAAGATCGCGCAGGCGACCACCGGGCTGGCGCCAAGCACGGCCACCGAAGTGACCTGGCTGGTCGACGGCGCGGCCACCTACGCCGCGCTGCTGGAAGCGGTGGCACAGGCGCAGGACCATGTGCACCTGGAGTACTACATCTTCAATCCCGACCACGCCGGCACCGCGTTGCGGGATGCGTTGGTGGAACGGGCCAACGCCGGCGTGCAGGTGCGGCTGCTGCTGGATGCGGTAGGTTCTTCGGCCGTGCGCCAGCGCTTCCTGCAGCCCCTGCTGGATGCCGGCGCGGAAGTAGTCTGGTTCCATCCTCGGCAGCTGTTGAAACCATTCAAGCGACCCTGGTTGAACCTGCGTACGCACCGCAAGCTGGTGATCGTCGATGGCCGGCTGGCGTTCACCGGCGGCATCAACATCACCGACGACGAAGACGAAAGCCGCAACCCGGATGCTTACCGCGATCTGCACATGCGCCTGCGCGGGCACGTGGTGCGCAGCCTGCAGCTGGTGTTCGCCGAGGACTGGTTGTACGCCAGTGGCCAGGACCACTCGCGGTTCGATATCGCCCGGCTGTGGCCCAGCGACATGCCCCTGCGCGGCGACGGCGCGATCAACGCGCAGGTGCTGGTGTCCGGCCCGGATTCGGGATGGGAGACCATCCATCGCCTGCACGTGGCCGCCATCCAGGAAGCACGTGAGCGGGTCTGGCTGGTCACCCCCTACTTCGTACCCGGCGAGGCGGCGCGGATGGCGCTGACCTCGGCTGCACTCGGTGGCCTGGACGTGCGCCTGCTGGTGCCGAAGATGAGCGACTCCTGGTTCGTGACCCAGGCCGCGCGCTCCTATTTCGACGAGCTGCTGCATGCGGGGGTGAAGATCTACGAGTACGGTCCACGCATGCTGCATACCAAGGCGTTCATCGCCGACGACGATGTCTGCATCGTCGGCAGCGCCAACTTCGATCACCGCAGCTTCCGCCTGAATTTCGAGCTGTCGATGATGATCAGCGACCGTGGCCGGGTGGCGGAACTGTCCACGTTGCTGCAGTCCGAATTCGAGCGTGCCACCCGCGTGCACGACCAGGCAGGCCGCTCGCTGTGGCTGCACCGGCTGCCCGAAGCCTTCGCGCGATTGGCCTCGCCGCTGCTGTGAGGCAGCGCTACACTGCGGCGGTGGCCCGGGGAGACTGACAATGTACTGGCTGTACCTGCTGCTGGCGCTGGGCTGCTTCGCCTTTGCGCTGAAAACGCCGAACATGGGCCTGATGTCACTGGCCCTGCTGGGCACCCTCGCCTTCCTGCTGGCATGGGTGCGCGGTCGATACGCGGCACGCTTCGGCGACCTTCAGCGTGATCCGGCCACACTGGTGGACAGCGATGAACTCAGGCGTCTGCGCGAGCAGGCCAAGGTTGCTCCGGCCGACGGCAGCGACGCTCCCTCTCACTCCCCGTAGTCCCGTTCCATGACCCAGCTCAGCGTCAACGTCAACAAGATCGCCGTCCTGCGCAACTCGCGTGGCGGTGCCGAACCGGACGTGGTGCGTGCCGCCCAGGCT
The DNA here is from genome assembly GCF_052665395.1 of Stenotrophomonas sp. 3(2025). Taxonomy (NCBI): domain Bacteria; kingdom Pseudomonadati; phylum Pseudomonadota; class Gammaproteobacteria; order Lysobacterales; family Lysobacteraceae; genus Stenotrophomonas; species Stenotrophomonas sp. 3(2025). Next base: position 77,648 of record NZ_JBQOIF010000003.1, read on the forward strand.
TGCCTGGATGCCGGCGCGCATGGCATTACCGTGCACCCGCGGCCCGACCGCCGGCACATCACCGCCGAGGACGTGCTGGCGCTGTCGGCGCTGACCCGTGCCCGTGGCGTGGAGTTCAACATCGAAGGCAACCCGTTCGCGCCGCCGCGTGAGGGCTACCCCGGGCTGCTGCCGCTGTGCGCGCAGGTGCGACCGGCGCAGGCCACGCTGGTTCCCGATGGCGATGGCCAGATCACCTCCGACCATGGCTTCGACTTCGAACGCGATGCGCAGCGCTTGCGCCCGCTGGTGGCCGAGCTGAAAGCGATGGGATGCCGGGTGAGCCTGTTCGTGGATGCCGGCAACCCGCTGCTGGAGCAGGCCGCCGATGTCGGCGCCGACCGCGTCGAGCTGTACACCGGCCCGTATGCCGAGGCCCATGCCGCCGGCGACGCCCGCGCCATGCTGGAACTGTTCGCCACGGCCGCGCGCCGTGCACAGGCCGTCGGCCTCGGTGTGAATGCCGGGCACGATCTGTCGCAGGACAACCTGCGTGACTTCCTGGCCGCCGTGCCGGCGGTGCTGGAGGTGTCGATCGGCCACGCGCTGATCGGCGAGGCGCTTTACGACGGCCTGGATGCCACGGTGAAGGGCTACCTGGCACTGCTGTAGCAGTGCATGGGACTTCCCCACGGGGTTGAAGCCCGAAGACGTGCGGCAGGTCCCCGTATTCCGGCCTGGCAAGCGCCCCTTAGCCGATCTTCCCATCGCAGCTGTTGAGATACCCGTGGCTCATGCTGGCCTGCCGCGGCGATGCCGCGCGCCCGGTCCCAAGCCAGAAGACCCTGTGGACAAGTCTGGGGTCAACATGTCGCCCAATGCGCCTGCGCGCCTACAGCTACGTGAATCCTGGCCGCTTGCGCTGCCTGTGGTTAGCAATAATACTAATAGCCCGTAACGGCCGGAGGGCAACATGCAGCCCCCCCCTCGCAACGCCCAGGCCGCCATCAAGGGCCGGGGTTCCACGTCCCATCTTGCGGGGCGTTTTGAAAGCACCGTCAGCGAAGCGGTGGACGACGGCTGGGCAGTGGACGACAGCGAGGAGTTCCTCGCCCCGAGGCTGCGTACCGAAGTACGCGCGGAGACCGCTCGCAGCATCATCAGCCGCAACACCTCCCCGGACGTCGGCTTCAGCCAATCGGTGAATCCGTATCGCGGCTGCGAGCATGGCTGCTCTTACTGCTTCGCCCGCCCCTCGCATGCCTATCTGAACCTGTCGCCTGGCCTGGACTTCGAGACCAAGCTGTTTGCCAAGACCAACGCGCCACAGCTGCTGCGCAAGGAACTGTCGAAGCCGGGCTACGTGCCGCAGCCGATCGCGCTGGGCATCAACACCGACGCCTACCAGCCGATTGAACGCAAGTTCAAGCTGACCCGCCAGCTGATCGAAGTGATGCTGGAGACGAAGCATCCGTTCTCGCTGATCACCAAGAACGCGTTGGTCGAGCGCGACATCGATCTGCTCGCACCACTGGCGGCGGAGAATCTGGTCAGCGTGCATTTCTCGGTGACATCGCTGGATCCGCGTCTGTCGGCGAAGCTGGAGCCGCGCGCCTCGGCACCCCATGCGCGGCTGCGTGCGATGAAACGCCTGCACGAAGCGGGCATTCCGGTGGGCGTGATGGTTGCGCCGGTGATTCCGTGGATCAACGACAGCGAACTGGAAGCCGTGCTGGAAGCCGCGCACGACGCCGGCGCCAGCACTGCAGGCTACGTGCTGCTGCGCTTGCCGCTGGAAGTGGCGCCGCTGTTCCGCGATTGGCTGGACACCCATCATCCCGATCGCGCCGCGCATGTGATGAGCACCATCCAGCAGCTGCGCGGCGGCAAGGATTACGACAGTCAGTTCGGCACGCGCATGCGCGGCCAGGGTGTTTACGCAGAGCTGCTGAACAACCGCTTCAAGCTGGCGCGCAAACGCCTGGGCTTCAACGCGCAGAACAGCCATTGGCCGAAGCTGGATTGCAGCCGGTTCGAGAAGCCGTTGCCGCCGAAGGTGGATACGCCGCAGGGGAGTTTGTTCTAGGTCGTCGCGGTCGCGCCGTGGTGCTGTGCCTCAACCCCCCCCAAACAACTTCTGCGCACTCTGGAACAGGATCCAGCTGGTGGCGATGAACTTGTCGCCGCCCTGCGGCCGGTTGCCGCGATGGGTATGGGTGAACGCAGTCGGCGCGATCAGCAGGCTGCCGGTGCGCGGTGCGATCTTCCGGCCCTGGAACAGGAACTCGGTTTCGCCTTCGTCGAAGTCGTCGTTGAGGTACAGCGTCCACAGCACATGCCGGTGCAGGGTCTCGGCCTGCGCGTCCTTCGGGTACAGCTCGCAGTGCCAGTACGGGTAACCGCCCTCGCCCGCCGCATACCACTGCAGGTTGATCGCGCCCGGGCGCAGGCAGGTGCGCGCCAGATCCGCCAGCTGCTCCGGCGCCATGTCGGGGAAATCCTCGGCCGACAGGCGTCGCGGCTGGCCGCTGCTGTCCTGGATCTGCAACATCAACGGCGCGATCAATGCCTGTGGATAACGGCGTAGATAAGTCTGCAGACCCGCAAATACCGCCTGTTGCAGCTGCTGGTCCACATCCTGCCAGCCATCCACGCCGCTGATCCGCAGATCCTTGCTGTGCTTGAGTTCCGGGAACACACCGCTGCCCACTGCGCCGGGTTTCAAGCCCTGGCTTGCACGCATGCGCGCGACGATCGCGGCGCACACGTCGCTGGGGACGGCGTTGTGGATGACCTCGATGAAATCGACAGGGCCCGGCTCGTGCATGCGTGCATTCCTTCGACGGCAAGGGCTTGATGGTGCCGTTTGCAGCTGCTGCTGTCACCCTGCGGTCATGTCACCAATCTGCCATGACCGCTGTAGGGATGGCCGCTGTCAGACGCTCTTCGCGTCATGCTCCTGGTGATAACGCACGGCCTCGGCGACCTCTTCGCGCGAACCGAGGAACACCGGCACGCGCTGGTGCAGCTGGTCGGGTTGCACGTCGATGATGCGCTCGCGACCGGTCCAGGCAGCGCCGCCCGCCTGCTCCACCAGCAGGCCCATCGGGTTGGCTTCGTACATCAGGCGCAGCTTGCCGGCCTTGCCCGGCTCCTTCTTGTCCCACGGGTAGATGAAGATGCCGCCGCGGGTCAGGATGCGATGCACGTCGGCGACCATGCTGGCGATCCAGCGCATGTTGAAGTTCTTGCCGCGCGGGCCTTCCTTGCCGGCCAGCAGATCTTCCACGTAGGCCTGCATCGGCGCTTCCCAGTGCCGCTGGTTGGACATGTTGATGGCGAACTCCTGGGTGGCCGCCGGGATCTGCATGTTCTCGGTGGTCAGCACGAACTCGCCGGTTTCGCGGTCGAGGGTGAAGGCGTGGGTACCGTGGCCGACGGTCAGCACCAGCTGCGTGCTGGGCCCGTAGATGCAGTAGCCGGCGGCGATCTGCTTGCTGCCCGGCTGCAGGAAGGCGTCATCGCCGGGCAGTTCGACGTTGGTCGGGCAACGCAGCACCGAGAAGATGGTGCCGACGGAGACGTTGACGTCGATGTTGGAGCTGCCATCGAGGGGATCGAACAGCAGCAGGAAATCGCCACGCGGGTAGATGTCCGGCACCGGCTGGCTGTGGTCCATCTCCTCCGATGCGCAGGCGGCGAGGTGGCCACCCCACGCGTTGGCCTCCAGCAGGATCTCGTTGCTGATGACATCCAGCTTCTTCTGCGCTTCGCCCTGCACGTTGCCGGTACCGGCCTCGCCGAGCACGCCACCGAGGGCGCCCTTGCTGACGGCGATGGAGATGCTGGTGCAGGCGCGGGCGACGACCGCGATCAGCTGGCGCAGGTCGGCGTTGATGCGGCCGGCGTGCTGCTGCTGGATCAGGAAGCGGGTCAACGAGGTACGGGACATGGGCGGGCAGGTCTCGGCAACGGGAAAACGCCTATTGTCGCTGGTCTGACTTGCGCGTGGGTGAGCGGGGGTAGGCGTAATCGTTTCCAGAGGCGTTGCGGTCGTGGCACCCTCACCCATGGGGGCTCGATCGGCGCATCCATGCGCCTCACGGTCCTGGCCACGGTGTCCCGCTCACTGCGCTTCAGGGTGTGCCGCGAGCGCGGAGGGTGTGGCAAGGCAGGAGCAAAAACAAAGGCGCCTTGCGGCGCCTTTGTCTTCAAACCACTGGAGTGGTGCTTCAGCCCTTGGCGACGGTGGCCACGGCCTTGGCGACGTATTCCAGGTTGTTCTGGTTCAGCGCGGCCACGCAGATGCGGCCGGTGCCGACGGCGTAGATGCCGAACTCGTCGCGCAGACGCTCGACCTGTCCGCGGCTCAGGCCGGAGTACGAGAACATGCCGGCCTGTTCGTTGATGAAGCCGAACTGCGGGGCACCAGCAGCGGCCAGCTTCTCGACCAGGCCCTGGCGCAGGGCGTGGATGCGCTCGCGCATCTCGGTCAGCTCCTGCTCCCACATCGCGCGCAGTTCCGGATTGTTCAGCACACCGGCAACCAGTGCAGCACCGTGGGTGGACGGGCTGGAGTAGATCGTGCGGATCACGCGCTTGACCTGCGACTGCACGGCCTTGGCGTCAGCGGCGGTCGGCGCGACCATCGACAGCGCGCCCACGCGCTCGCCATACAGCGAGAACGACTTGGAGTACGAGTTGGCGACGATGAAGCTGTCGATGCCCGCCTCGGCGATGATGCGCACCGCGGCACCGTCCTGCTCGATGCCCTTGTCGAAGCCCTGGTAGGCCATGTCGATGAAGGGGAACAGCTGGCGGTCCTTCAGCAGCTGTGCGACCTGCTTCCACTGGCTGACGGTGAGGTCGGCGCCGGTGGGGTTGTGGCAGCAGGCGTGCAGCAGCACCACGGTGCCCGCTTCCAGCTTGCCCAGGTCGGCCAGCAGGCCGTCGAAGTTGACGCCATGGGTGGTCGGGTCGAAGTAGGTGTAATCGACCACCTCGAAACCAGCGGCGCTGAACACGGCGCGGTGGTTTTCCCAGCTCGGGTTGCTGAGTGCGACGGTGGCGTGCGGCAGCAGCTTCTTCAGCACGTCGGCGCCGACGCGCAGCGCACCGCTGCCACCGACAGTCTGGGCGGTGGTGACACGGCCGGCGGCCAGCAGCGGCGAGTCCTTGCCGAACACCAGCTCACGGGTGGCCTGGGTGTACCCCGGCAGGCCATCGATCGGCAGGTAGCCGCGCGGTTTGGCTTCGTTGGCGAGCTGCTGCTCGATCTGCTTGACGGCGCGCAGCAGCGGAATGCGGCCGCTCTCGTCGTAGTAGATGCCCACACCCAGGTTGACCTTGGTCGGGCGGCTGTCGGCGTTGTACGCCTCGGTCAGGCCCAGGATCGGGTCGCCTGGGACCAGTTCCACGTTTGCAAAGAAGGACACGGCGGTACTCGTTCGGTAGACGGAAAGGGGGAGGAATTGCGCCACGCGGCTTGCGGCCTGTCGGCCGAAACCGACCCATCGTAACAAAGCCTGCCGGGGCTGGCCGCCGCCATCGTCATCCGCCTGCCCGTACCATGGCGTGCGTTGCCGCCCGATCCATCAACCTGAATCATGAATCCCAGCGCACGACGCCCATGCCTGCCGCTTTCCGCCCTGCTGCTGCTGCCTTTGGCGGTGACAGCCGAGTCATTGCCGACCGCCCTGCCGACGGTGCAGGTGCAGGCCGCGCGGGTGCCCGGCGTCGACCCCTTCGCCCTGCCCGCCAGCCTGGATACGGTGTGGATCGACGCCGACCGTACCGGCCCGGGCACGCAGCTGTCCGAGGCGCTGGGCGGGGTGCCGGGCCTGTTGGCCCGGGACCGGCAGAACTTCGCGCAGGACACCCAGCTGTCGATCCGTGGCTTCGGCGCCCGTTCGACCTTTGGCGTGCGCGGGGTGCGGGTGCTGATCGATGGGGTGCCGGCGACCATGCCCGATGGTCAGGGCCAGCTGTCGCACGCCAGCCTGCTCGGTGCCGAGCGCATCGAGGTGCTGCGCGGGCCGTTCTCGGCCCTGTATGGAAATTCGTCCGGGGGCGTGCTGCAGGTGTGGAGCGCGCAGGGCCAGGCCGGTGACCCGTGGCGGGTGCGGGTGAGTGCCGGTGCCGACAACACGCTCAGCGTCGGCGCTCAGCTGCGCGGGGCGGGCCCTGGCGTCGACTACAACGTGGCCGCCAACCATTTCAGCACCGATGGCTGGCGTGACCACAGCCGCGCGCGGCGTGAATCGCTCAACGCGCGCCTTGGCACCGAGCTCGCTGGCGGCCGCCTGGAGCTGCTGCTCAATGCGCTGCACGCGCCCAACGCGCAGGACCCGCTGGGCCTGACCCGCGCTCAGGTGGCGGCCGATCCGCGCCAGGCCACGGCGGTGGCTGAGCAGTACAACACCCGCAAATCGGTGCGCCAGCAGCAGGCAGGCCTGCGCTGGACCCGTGAAGCCGGTGCGCAGCGCTGGCAGCTGATGGGCTATGCCGGGCAGCGCGCGGTGACCCAGTACCTGCCGATTCCGCCGGGGCCGCAGGCCAACCCATTGCATGCCGGCGGCGTGATCGACCTGGATGGCGGTTATGGCGGGCTGGACGCGCGCTGGGGCTGGAACGGCGATCTGTGGGGGCGCCCGCTGGACCTGGTGGTGGGCGTGAATGCCGATCGCCAGCGCCAGCACCGCACCGGCTACGAGAACTTCGTCGGCACCGCCGTGGGGGTACGCGGCCGCCTGCGTCGCGACCAGATCGACATCGTGCAGAACGTGGACCAGTTCGCCCAGGCGTGGTGGCAATGGAGCCCGCGCTGGTCGCTGCTGGCCGGGGTGCGCCACAGCGCGGTGCGCTTCGAATCGGATGATCGCTACATCGTCGGGCGCAACCCGGACGACAGTGGCCGCCGTCGCTACCAGGCCACCACGCCAGTGGCGGGTGTCAGCTTCGAGGCAAGCCCGCAGTGGCGCCTGCACGCGGCGATCGGGCGTGGCCTTGAAACCCCGACGTTCAACGAGCTGGGCTACCGCGCCGACGGCCAGGCCGGGCTGGCGCTGGATCTGGCGGCCGCCCGCAGCCGCAGCCTGGAAGTGGGCAGCAAGTGGCACGCGCAGGATGGAAAGCAGCTCGATGTGAGCCTGTTCCGTGCAGATACCGACGATGAACTGGCCGTTGCCAGCAACACCAATGGTCGCAGCACGTACCGCAACATCGGCCGTACCCGCCGCCAGGGTGTGGAGCTGCAGTACCGGCAGCCGTTGGCCGAGCAGCTGGAGCTGCAGCTGGCCTGGACCTGGCTGCAGGCGCAGGTGCGTTCGCCCTATCTGGCCTGTGCGGCCAGCAACTGCGCAGTGCCAGACACCGTGGTTGCCGCTGGCAGCCGCCTGCCCGGCGTGCCCCGGCAGCAGGCGTATGCCCGCCTGCAGTGGTCGCCGGGACAGTGGCAGTGGGCGCTGGAAGCGGCCGCCAGCAGCGATGTGGTGGTGAACGACATCGCCACCGAGCGCGCACCGGGATACGCGCTGCTGAACCTGGAGGCCGGCCACAGCTGGACGCTGCAGGCCGGTGACCTGCGCGCATTCGCGCGGATCGACAATGTGCTGGACCAGCGCTACATCGGCTCGGTGATCGTCAATGACGGTAACGGCCGGTTCTTTGAACCGGGGCCGGACCGCCGCGCCAGCGTTGGCCTGCAGTGGTCATGGCGTTAGGCGGGCCCCGGTAGCGCCGGGCCATGCCCGGCGATCGCGCAGCGCGGACGTGACGGATCCGCCGGGCATGGCCCGGCGCTACCGATCAATCCGGGGCCTTGGCGGGCACGAACGGCGAGGTTGGATCGCTGGCCGGGAAGGTCTCTTCCAGCGCCTGGTCCTGGTTGTCGCTGGCGTGCTGCTTGCGCTCGCGCCGCTTCAGCGGACTTTCCTGGCCACCGCGATTGCGGTCACCGCAGTCCTTGCGGTCCTGGGCGGCCTGTTCAGGCCGGCGCACGACGGGCAGTACGCCCTCGTCCGGTGTCGACATGCCGGCGCCACGGTCCTCGGCGTCGGCCAGATCGTGTTTGCCGCGCTGCTCGCCCGGCTCGGGGGTGTGGTTCTCACGCAGGGGGTCACGGGTGGTGGTCATGGGTCGTTCCTCCGGTAGGCCTCCACTAGAGCGCGGATGAAGTAAAGCCACTGCGAACCTGGCGTCATGAACATCTTTGTCACGACTGGATAACGGCAGCGCGCGTATTCCTGCCCACCCGCCCTGCAGCAGGAGCCGGCCATGCCCCGTCTTGAACGCCCCGCCCCGTCCGTGTTCAACGCCCTGCTGGATCCGCTTGGCCAGCGCAGCACGCAGCGCCGGACGCGCCGCCTGGAGGATCCGCAGGCGGTGGCGCAGGACTATCTGCAGTACATGCTCAGCGACTACGAGGAACGCCGCGGACAGGGGCATCGCAACTGGCGCGATCTGTGCCCGGTGTATGCCTTCGCGCTGACCACCCATGCCGCTGACTGGCCGCGTGGCGGCGAGGCCGATACCAGTGGCGAACTGGCCGAGCACTGGGACCAGATGCGCGGACAGTCGCGCCTGAACTGGGCGCAGGCGCAGCCGGTGGTGGAAGATGCCTGGCGCGCGCTGGACCATATCCCCGCCGCTGCGGTGAGGCCGCTGCTGCAGTAGTGCCGGTCGCTGGCAGGGATCGCCGGGATTCAAGGAGCTGCCGGCCAGCGGCCGGCACTACCGCATGGTCTGCACGTGGCCGACACGGTTGTTTCACGGTAGCCGGCTGAAGCTGGCTACCCCTGCTGAAACACAGGTGCGCATCATGGCCCGCCCGATCTGGACCGGTACGCTTTCCTTCGGCCTGCTCAACGTACCGGTCTCGCTGATGTCCGGCGAGCGCAAGGTCGACCTGCACTTCCGCATGCTGGATTCGCGCGATCGCAAACCGATCCGCTTCGAACGGGTCAACGCCGACACCGGCGAGGAAGTGCCGTGGAAGGACATCGTCAAAGCCTACGAGTACGACAAGGGCAGCTACGTCGTGCTGGAGGAAGACGATATCCGTTCGGCGGCGCCGGAAAGCCATGAAACGGTGGAGGTGGAAACCTTTGTCGACGCCAGCCAGATCGACCCGCGTTACTACGAGAAGCCCTATCTGCTGGTGCCGGGTAAGAAGGCCGAGAAGGGCTACGTGCTGCTGCGGGAAACGCTGCGCAGCACTGGCAAGGTCGGTATCGCCCGGGTGGTGGTGCGCACGCGCGAGTACCTGTGCGCGGTGATGCCCAACGATGACGCGCTGGTGCTGATGATCCTGCGCTATCCGCAGGAACTGGTCGAGCCTGACGACTACAAGCTGCCCAGTGGAAAGCTTGCCGATTATCGCATCACCAGCAAGGAAACGGCGATGGCCGAGCAGTTGATCGAGTCGATGGCCGGTGACTGGGATCCTTCGCAGTACCACGATGAGTTCCGCGAACGCCTGCAGCAGGTGCTGAACAAGCGCATCAAGTCCAAGGGCGGCACCACCCAGGTGGAGGACGAGCCGGCACCGCGAGAGGATGCGACCACCAACGTGGTGGACTTCATGGCGCTGCTGCAGAAGAGCCTGGATGCCAACAAGCGCACGCCGGCGAAGAAGGCGGCCGCGCGCAAGGCTCCAGCCAAGAAGGCAGCGACGAAGAAGGCACCGGCAAAAAAGGTCGCAAAGAAGGCCGCCAGGAAGACCCCTGCGCGACGCAAGGCGGGATGAGCCATGTCGTTGCATCAGTACCGCCGCAAGCGTCGGCTGGGCGGGGGGAGCGGACAGACCCCGGAGCCGGACGATGCACCGGCACGAGGCAATCCGAAGCGGCGGCCGATCTTCGTGGTCCAACTGCACCACGCCAGCAGCCGCCACTACGATTTCCGCCTGGAAATGGATGGCGTGCTGAAAAGCTGGGCGGTGCCGAAGGGGCCGTCGCTGCGGGTGGGTGAGAAGCGCCTGGCGGTGGAGGTGGAAGACCACCCCCTTTCCTATGCCGGCTTCGAAGGTGATATTCCGCAAGGCCATTACGGCGCCGGCCACGTCGATGTGTTCGACCACGGCAGCTGGGCCTGCGAAGGTGATCCGCTGCAGGCACTGGCTGCGGGCAAGATCGACTTCGTGCTGCACGGGCAGCGCCTGGCCGGTGGCTGGAAACTGGTACGCACGGCGATGAAGGGCCGCCAGGTGCAGTGGCTGCTGATCAAGCGCGATGACGCGCAGGCACGGGATGCGGAGGCGGACGATCTGCTGCACACGCCAGCGCTGAAATCCGCGAAGACGTCCCGGGCTTCAGCGAAGAAGACGGCTCCAGCGCCACGTGCCGCACAGCCACGCAAGGCCGATGCACGCTGGCATGCGCGCGCGCTGCAGCTGGACGGGGCGCGCGACAGAACCTACCCGCACCAGTTCAAGCCACAGCTCACCGATCACCGCGACACCGCGCCCGATGGCGAGCGTTGGCTGCATGAGATCAAGTGGGATGGTTACCGGTTGCTGGCCGATGTGCACGAAGGTGAGGTGACGCTGCGCTCGCGCAATGGACTGGACTGGACTGCCGATTTTCCCGAAGTGGTGCAGGCGGTGCAGGCGCTGCCGGTGCGCGATGCGCGTCTGGACGGAGAACTGGTGGTGCTGGACGACAACGGCCGCAGCGACTTCGCCGCGCTGCAGCGGGTGATCGACGGCAGCTCGAAACAACCGCTGCGCTACATCGTGTTCGACCTGCCGGGCGTGGCCGGGGTCGACATCAGCCGCGCGCCGTTGCTGCAACGCAAGGCACTGCTGAAGGAGCTGATCGGCGATAAGCCGGGCACGCTGGCTTTCAGCGAGCACGTCATCGACCACGGACCTGACGTGTTCGAGGCCAGCGGCAAGGCGGGTTTCGAAGGCATCGTCAGCAAGCAGGTCGATGCGCCCTACGTGAACACCCGCGCACGCAGCTGGGTGAAAGTGAAGCACGAGGACACCGATGAATTCCTGATCATCGGCCACACCGCACCCAAAGGCTCGCGGGTGGGATTCGGTTCGCTGCTGCTGGCCACGCCGGACAAAGGCGGCCTGCGCTATGTCGGCCGCGTCGGTACCGGCTTCGACGATGAGGGGCTGCGCGCGCTGGCGGCCACGCTCGCGCCGCTGGCGGTGAAGGAGGCGGTGCTGGAGCTGCCGGCGCACGTGCCGTTGCGTGCGCCCAGCGTGCGCTGGGTCAAGCCGGTGACAGTGGCCGAGGTCGCGTTCCGCGGCTGGGGCAAGGAAGGGTTGCTGCGCCAGGCCAGCTTCAAGCGACTGCGCAGTGACAAGAAGAAGGAGGACTTGGCGATGGGCGAGACGGTTTCCGACGACGGCGGTGACGTCGCCATCACCCATCCCGAGCGCGTGGTGTTTGCGAAGAAGAAACTCAGCAAGGGTGATGTCGCCGACTACTACCGGCAGATGGCGCGCTGGATCCTGCCGGAAATCAGTGGGCGACCGCTGTCGCTGCTGCGCTGTCCCGACGGCGTAGGCAAGGCCTGTTTCTTCCAGAAGCACCATGGCCAGGGCCTGGGTGACGCCGTGCATGCGGTGCCGCTGCAGCAGAAGAGCGGGCGCGAGGACTACGTCTACATCGATGACGAACGCGGCCTGCTGCAGCTGGTGCAGATGAACACCCTGGAACTGCATCCGTGGGGGGCGACGGTGGCCGATCCCGAACATCCCGACCGGTTGGTGTTCGATCTTGATCCGGGTGAGGGCGTGAGCTGGGCCGACGTGAAGCGCGGCGCGCGCGATGTGCGCGATCGACTGCAGCAGACCGGGCTGCAGAGCTTCGTGCGGCTGTCGGGCGGCAAGGGCGTGCATGTGGTGGTGCCCCTGCAACCCGCAGCCGACTGGGACGACGCGAAAGCGTTCTGCGAAGCGTTCGCACAGGCGATGGCCGAACATGCGCCGGACCGTTACGTGGCGACGATGAGCAAGGCCAAGCGCAGCGGAGTGATCTTCATCGACTGGCTGCGTAATACACGGGGAGCGACCAGCGTGTGCTCATGGTCGCTGCGCGCGCGGGAGAGCGCGGGAGTCGCGGTGCCGCTGCGCTGGGAAGAGCTGGCGCGGGTGAGCGCGGCCGATGCGTTTCCGATGGACAAGGCGTTGGCACGGGCCAAGCGTTTGAAGGCGGATCCGTGGCAGGGCATCGACGCGCTGAAGCAGACGCTGCCGACGCTGCAGCGGTAGTGCCGGCCGCTGGCCGGCACCTGCAGGATCATCGAGGCTGCCGGCCAGCGGCCAGCGGCCAGCGCTACCGGTATCCGCTCAGCGCCGATCGCGCGATGCGCGGCGGCCGAACCACCAGCCCAGCAGCAACTGCACCGGCAGCGAAACCAGCAGGCCGATGACGAACCAGTGCGGGAAATCGCCGCCCATCACCCACAGGCCATAGCCCGCGCCGAGCACCAGCAGAGACCAGATGGAGGTGCCATGCGCGCGTGGCCAGCACGGCGCGTAATACGTGGCGAAGGCAATGGCGGCGATGCCACCCAGCACGGTGAATGCCAGGTCCCAGCCGAGCTGGGCCTCGCTTCCCGGCGTCATGCGCAGCAGCGATGGCAGCCAGCCCGCGGCACTGCTGACCAGGGCCAGCGCGAGCAGCGCGCCGATCAGCGCGAGCAGGGAGAGAAAGACGGTCTTGAGCGTGCCGGGCATGCGCGCATTGTAAGGCCGCCGGGGTGCGCGGCGCTGCCGGCAGATCGGCATGGCCGCCGTGCCCGTGGGAGAGGGAAACGGACACGGCAGCCATGCACAGGGGGGTCAGGCAGCGAAGTCGATCACCACGCGGCCTTCGATGGTGCCGGCGTGCATGCGCGCGAACACCTCGTTGACGTTCTCCAGGCGGTCGGTGCTGACCGTGGCGGCAACCTTGCCGTCGGCGGCGAACTGCAGCGATTCCTGCAGGTCCAGGCGGGTGCCGACGATCGAACCGCGTACGGTGACGCCGTTGAGCACCATGCCGAAGATGTCCAGCGGGAAGTTGCCCGGCGGCAGGCCGTTGAGCGAGACCGTGCCGCCGCGGCGGACCATGCCCAGTGCCTGTTCGAAGGCCTTGGGCGAAACCGCAGTGACCAGCGCACCATGCGCGCCACCGATCTCCTTCTTCAGGAACGCGGCCGGATCGGTGGTGCGCGCGTTGACGGTGACCTGTGCGCCCAAGCGCCTGGCCAGGGCCAGCTTGGCGTCGTCCACATCCACCGCTGCCACGTTCAGGCCCATCGCGCGGGCGTACTGCACGGCCATGTGGCCGAGGCCACCGATACCGGAAATGACCACCCAGTCACCGGGTTTGGTGTCGGTGACCTTCAGGCCCTTGTACACGGTGACGCCGGCGCACAGCACCGGCGCGATCTCCACAAAGCCCACTTCCTTCGGAAGCAGGCCGACATAGTTGGCATCGGCCAGTGCGTACTCGGCGAAGCCGCCGTTGACCGAGTAGCCGGTATTGCGCTGCGTTTCGCACAGCGTTTCCCAGCCACCCAGGCAGTGTTCGCAATGGCCACACGCCGAGTACAGCCAGGGGATGCCGACCCTGTCACCTTCCTTGATGTGCCCTACCCCGCCTCCCACGGCCACGACGTGCCCCACGCCCTCGTGGCCGGGGATGAACGGCGGGTTCGGTTTCACCGGCCAGTCGCCCTCGGCGGCGTGCAGGTCGGTGTGGCAGACGCCACAGGCCTCGATCTTGACCAGCACCTCGCCCGCCCCCGGGCGCGGTACCACGACTTCCTCGATGACCAGCGGCTTGCCGAACTCACGGACGACGGCGGCCTTCATGGTTCTGTTCATGCGTGCTTCTCCGTAGTGCGCTTGCAGACAGGATGGCGCCGGCCCCATGCCCGCGCCTTGATCCCGATCAATCCTCAGAAGAAGCCGAGCTTCTTCGGTGCGTAGCTGACCAGCAGGTTCTTGGTCTGCTGGTAATGGTCGAGCATCATCCGGTGGTTCTCGCGGCCGATGCCCGACTGCTTGTAGCCGCCGAACGCGGCGTGCGCCGGGTAGGCGTGATAGCAGTTGGTCCATACCCGCCCGGCCTGGATCGCGCGGCCCACCCGGTACAGGCGCGCGGCATCGCGGCTCCAGACGCCGGCACCCAGCCCGTACAGCGTGTCGTTGGCGATCTGCAGTGCTTCTTCTTCGGTCCTGAACGTGGTCACCGACACCACCGGCCCGAAGATCTCCTCCTGGAACACGCGCATGCCGTTGTGGCCCTTGAACACGGTCGGCTGCACATAGAAGCCGCCGGCCAGGTCGCCACCGAGCGCGGCTCTGTCACCGCCAATCAGCACCTCGGCGCCTTCCTCGCGGCCGATGGCGATGTAGGACAGGATCTTCTCCAGCTGTTCGCCCGATGCCTGCGCACCCACCATGGTGTTCGGGTCCAGCGGATTGCCCTGGCGGATCGCCGCCACGCGTTCGAGCACACGCTCCATGAAGCGTTCGTAGATCGATTCCTGCACCAGTGCGCGCGACGGGCAGGTGCAGACCTCGCCCTGGTTGAAGGCGAACATGACGAAGCCTTCCACCGCCTTGTCGAGGAAATCATCGTCTTCGGCCATCACGTCGGCGAAGAAGATGTTCGGCGATTTGCCGCCCAGTTCCAGCGTCACCGGGATCAGGTTCTGGCTGGCGTACTGCATGATCAGGCGGCCGGTGGAGGTTTCACCGGTGAAGGCGATCTTGGCGATGCGCGGGCTGCTGGCCAGCGGCTTGCCCGCCTCCAGGCCGAAGCCGTTGACCACGTTGAGCACGCCCGGCGGCAGCAGGTCGCCGATCACCTCCATCAGCACCAGGATCGACGCCGGGGTCTGCTCGGCAGGCTTGAGCACCACGCAGTTGCCGGCGGCCAGCGCCGGCGCCAGCTTCCAGGCCGCCATCAGCAGCGGGAAGTTCCACGGGATGATCTGCCCGACCACGCCCAGCGGTTCGTGGAAATGGTAGGCCACGGTGTCGTCGTCGATCTGCGACAGGCTGCCCTCCTGCGCACGCAGGCAACCGGCGAAGTAGCGGAAGTGGTCGGCCATCAACGGCACGTCGGCGTTGAGTGTCTCGCGGATCGGCTTGCCGTTGTCCCACGTCTCGGCGTGGGCCAGCAGTTCCAGGTTCTGTTCGATGCGATCGGCGATGCGGTTGAGCAGCAGCGCACGGTGGGCGGCCGATGTGCGGCCCCAGGCGTCCTTTGCGGCGTGGGCGGCATCGAGTGCGGCGTCGATGTCCTCGGCGTTGGAGCGGGCAACTTCAGTGAACACCTGGCCGTTCACCGGCGAGATGTTGTCGAAGTACTGGCCGCTGCGCGGGGCGATCCATTCGCCACCGATGTAGTTGCCATAGCGCGGCTTGAACAGGGAGCGCGGATCGGTGGCATGCGGGCGGGTGGACGGTACGGCGTTCATGGCGGCTCCTGTGGTGGGCATGGTGCATCCACAGGCGCAAAGACGATGCCAACATTGGCCTGCTGCGCTGCATCACGCCTTCATCGCCCGGCCGTCGGTCATCCTGTCGCGCACCCTGCGGCAGTGCAGCAGGCGTGGTCGTTGCAGGCCGACGCCGGGTGTGCTGTTAATCGGGACAGGTCCCGCAACAACTGTCGCAATGTGCGACACAGGAGGCTGTCGGTGTCCCCGCTTGCTCCCGATCCCCGCCTGGGAAGTGCCCGGCGCAGTTTCTTCGAGCGTGGCGCTGCCCCGGTCGGTGCCGTGCCCGAGGCGATCCTGCATTCCTGGCAACGTTGCCAACGGCACGGCCTGCTGGTGGATGCGCAGCCGGCCGCCGAACCACTGACCGACAACCGCCTGCGCGAACTGCGCCAGCGCCGCGAGCGCCTGTGGCGACAAGCGCGCCCGGAGCTGGATGGACTGGCGGCGGAAATGACCCATAGCGGCAGCATCGTGCTGCTGACCGATGAAGACGGCTGGATCCTCGACGCCGAAGGCAGTGCCGGTTTCCTCGACAAGGCCGGTCGTGTCGCGCTGATGCCGGGCATGCGCTGGGACGAGGGCACGGTCGGCACCAACGCGATCGGCACCGCGCTGGTCGACGGGCGCGCGCTGCAGGTGCGTGGCGGCGAGCACTACTTCGCCCCGCACGGCATCCTCACCTGTTCGGCCGTGCCGATCCTGGATCCCTACGGGCAATGCCTGGGGGTGCTCGATGTGTCCGGCGACGCGCGGCTGCCACACGTGCACGCGCTGGCGCTGGTGCGGCAGGCGGTAGCGCAGATCGAGCACCGCGGTTTCGCCGACGGCCTGGCCGACTGCGAGCTGCTGCGCGTGCATCATCAACCCGCGCTGCTGGGCAGTGCGCGCGAAGGCGTGCTCGGCTTCCGCGGTGGTCGCCTGGTGGCGGCCAATCGTGCCGGCCTTGCCTTGTTCGGGCTGGATCGTCAGGACATCGGCCGCACGCCGTACGAAGCCCTGTTCGAACAACCGCTGTCGCGACTGGCCGATGACGGCGTGCTGCTTGATCGTCAGGGCCGTCGTCTGTACGGCGTGCGCGAGGCCCGTGCGCCGCGACGCAGTGCAGCTGCGCCTGGGCCGACCGCGCCGCTGCCGGCCCGTGCGCAGGACCCACTTTTCGATGCTGGACAGCAACAGCAGCTGGCCACCGCAGGACGCGTGCTGCAGGCCGGGCTGCCAGTGCTGCTGCAGGGCGAGACCGGCACCGGCAAGGAAGTCTTCGCGCGGGAACTGCACGCACGCAGCATGCGTGCGGGAAAGCCCTTCGTCGCGGTGAACTGCGCGGCGCTGCCGGAAGGCCTGATCGAAGCAGAGCTGTTCGGCTACGAGGAGGGTGCCTTTACCGGCGCGCGCCGGCAGGGCAGCCCGGGCCTGCTGCGGCAGGCCGAGGGCGGTACCTTGTTCCTCGATGAGATCGGCGACATGCCGCTGGCGCTGCAACCGCGCCTGCTGCGCGTGCTGCAGGAACGCGAGCTGTCACCGCTGGGCGGCGGCAAGCCGGTGAAACTGGATTTCGCACTGGTCTGCGCCAGCCACTGCGAACTGCCGCAGGCGGTGGATGCCGGTCGCTTCCGTGCGGATCTGTATTACCGCATCGCCGACCACGTGGTGACCCTGGCACCGTTGCGGCAGCACCCCGATCGCGCTGCCGTGGTGGATGCCCTGTGGCAGCAGCTGGGACAGGGCCATGCGTTGTCGGCGCAGGCCCGCGCGGCGCTGGCCGCCCATGCCTGGCCCGGCAACCTGCGCCAGCTGAGTGCCTGCCTGCGCACGCTGGCCGCACTGGCTGAGCCGGGGCAACCGGTGGGCCCGCAGCTGCTGCCCGCGGACGTGCGTGCTGGCAGCTCCACCGCGCCCGCAGTGCCTGCCAGCGGGGCATTGGAGGAGATCGCCGAGGCGGCCATGCGCCAGGCGCTGGCCGAGTGCCAGGGCAACGTCAGCGCGGCCGCCAGGCGGCTGGGGATCAACCGCAGCACCCTGTACCGCCGGCTGGGTACGCCACGCGGCTGAACGGATGCGCTGGCGCCGGGTCTGTGCCCGGCCCCAGCAGGGGCCGAGGGATCAGCCCGCCAGCACCGCGGCCTCGCGTGCCAGGCGCTCGACGCTTTCCCAGTCGCGGGTCTGCATCAGCGCGGCGGTGGTCAGCCACGAACCGCCCACGCACAGCACGTTGGGCAGATGCAGGAACTGGCTGGCGGTCTGCGCACTGATGCCGCCGGTCGGGCAGAAGCGCACATCGCCGAACGGGCCGTGCCACGCCGACAGCATCGCGGCACCACCGGCCTGCACCGCCGGGAAGAACTTGAAGGTATCCAGGCCGTGTTCCAGGCCGACGATCAGCTCCGAACCGGTGGCCACGCCAGGCAGGTAGGGCAGATCGGCATCGCGCGCGGCGGCATACAGCCGTGGGGTCGCCCCGGGCGACACCGCGAAGCGGCCGCCGGCCTGTTTCACCGCCTGCATCTGCGCGGCATCGAGCACGGTGCCGGCACCAATCACCGCATCCGGCACGGCCTCGACCATCGCCTGGATGGCTTCCAGCGCGCGCGGCGTGCGCAGGGTCACCTCGATCACCGGCAGGCCGCCACGGAACAGCGCCTGCGCGACCTGTACCGCATCGTCGATGTCATCGGGGGTGAACACCGGAATCACCGGTGCCAGTTTCAGTACCGCACGAACGCGTGGATCAGCGCCGGACATCGAATCGCTCCTCGCCCACCAGGGCCAACACATCAGCTTCGCTGACGGGATTGAAATCGCCGGGAATGGAATGCTTCAGGCCCCCGGCGGCCAGGCCGAAGCGCACGGTGGCGTCGGCATCGAAGGCCGACAGGATGCCATGCAGGATGCCTGCCGCGAAGGCATCACCGCCGCCGATGCGGTCGACGATGCCCTGCAGCTGGCGTACCGGGGCCTGTGCGCGGGTGCCATCGCGGCCCAGCAGCAGCGCGCCCAGCGCATGGTGGTCCACGCTCAGCGTCTGGCGCTGGGTGCAGGCCATCCACTGCAGCTGCGGGAACGCTTCGAACGCGGCCGCGGCCGCCGCTTCCACGCGCGCGACCACGTCGGCCTGTTCGAAACGCTGGCCGAGGATGACCTCGATATCGCGGTAGTCGGCAAAGACGATGTCGGCCTGCGCGAACAGTTCGTGCAGGATCGACCGCGCATCGCCACCCCAGCGCTGCCACAGCTTCGGCCGGAAGTTGCCATCGAAGGACACGCGCACGCCCAGTGCACGCGCAGCGCGCGCTGCGGCCAGGGTGGCCTGCGCCACGTCCGCGCCCAGCGCCGGGCTGACCCCGGACAGGTGCAGCCACTGCGCGCCCTGCAGCAATGCGGGCCAGTCGTAGTCGGCGGCGGTGCTGTTGGCGAATGCCGAATCGGCACGGTCGTAGACCACTTCGCTGGCCCGTTGCACCGCGCCGGTGGTCAGGAAATACAGACCCATGCGGCCTTCGGCATCTTCGCGCACGCCGCGCGTATCGACCCCATGCCGGCGCAGTTCGGCCAGCGCATGCGCGCCGAGCGCGTTGCCGGCGACGGTGCTGACCATGGCCACGTCATGTCCAAAGCGGGACAGCGAGACAGCCACGTTCGCCTCGGCACCGCCGACATGCACCTGCAGCTGCGGCGACTGCAGCAGCAGTTCGCGACCGGGCGCACCCAGGCGCAGCAGCAGTTCCCCGAAACACACGATACGACCCATTTCTGCTCCTTCACGCGTGCCGCCCGCATGTGACACTGGGCGGCGTGGTAGT
This sequence comes from Stenotrophomonas sp. 3(2025), assembly GCF_052665395.1. NCBI lineage: Bacteria > Pseudomonadati > Pseudomonadota > Gammaproteobacteria > Lysobacterales > Lysobacteraceae > Stenotrophomonas > Stenotrophomonas sp. 3(2025). The sequence continues at coordinate 96,880 of NZ_JBQOIF010000003.1, forward strand.
GGACCACGCGTGGGGCGTGGAATTGGCTAGCGGTGTCATTTCAATCCCGCCCATCCTTGCCCTTAGCCTACCAAACTGTTGGAAGCATTGTCCTGCAAGCGTCTTGGAGACATTTCAGATCTGTTGCGGTGCAAGATGCCGGATCGGGAACGTGCTGTTAACGTCCGGCCTGACCAGCGGTGTCATCCCGCTGAAACAGCCGCGATACCAGACCTTTGGGAGAGGGGAAAGGCATGCATTCTCGGAACCATGAAAAAAAGACACCGGTTACCTTGCTCGCGTTGGCCGTCGCACTGGCCCTGGCAGGCAACGCCGGCGCGCAGCAGCAGCAGAGCGCCAACCCGAACGCCACCGACCTGGATACGGTCACCGTCACCGGCTACCGCGCCAGCGTGGAGAAGGCGCTGGACATCAAGCGCGGCGAAGCCGGCGTGGTCGATGCCATCGTTGCCGAGGACATCGGCAAGTTCCCCGACCTGAACCTGGCCGAGTCGCTGCAGCGCATCCCGGGCGTGGTCATCACCCGCGAGGCCGGCGAAGGCCGCAACATCTCGGTGCGTGGCCTCGGCCCGGAATTCACCCGCGTGCGCATCAATGGCATGGAAGCGCTGACCACGGTCGGCGCCGGTGACCAGAGCGGCGGCACCAACCGCGGCCGTGGCTTCGACTTCAACGTGTTCGCCTCGGACCTGTTCTCGCAGCTGCTGGTGCGCAAGACCGCCTCGGCCGATGTCGAGGAAGGCTCGCTGGGCGCCACCGTCGATCTGCGCACCGCGCGTCCGTTCGACTACGACGGGTTCACCTTCGCCGCCAGTGGCCAGGCCAGCTACAACGCGATGGCCGAGAAGGCCGATCCGCGCATTGCCGCGCTGGTCTCCAACACCTTCGCCGATGGCACCTTCGGCGCGCTGCTGTCGGTGGCCTATTCCGAGCGCCAGGCGCTGGAGGAAGGCTCCAACACCGGTCGCTGGGCCAACGGCCCGAGCAACGGCAACTTCGCCGCGTCCTCGCCGTTCGCCGCCGCGCGTGGCGCCGATGTGTTCCATCCGCGCTTCCCGCGCTACGTGCAGATGGAGCATGAGCAGAAGCGTCTGGGCGTGACCGGTTCGTTGCAGTGGAAGCCGAACGACGCCACCGAGATCTCGCTGGATGCGCTGTACTCGAAGATCGACGCAACGCGCGACGAGCACTACATCGAGGCGATTTCCTTCAGCCGTGGCGCCAATGCGAGCGCACGCCTGTCGGGCAAGCCGACCACCATCGTCAAGAACGGCGAGATCCGCGACAACGCACTGCTCTACGGCGAATTCGACAACGTCGACATCCGCACCGAGAACCGCCACGACGAGTGGAGCACCGAGTTCAAGCAGATCGCGCTGAACGGCCAGCACCGCTTCGGTGATGACTTCACCCTGTCCGGCAAGATCGGCATCTCGCGGTCCAAGCACGAGAACCCGATGCAGACCACCGTCATCATGGACAAGTACGACGTCAAGGGCTACAGCTACGACTACCGCGGCAACAGCCGTGCGCCGATCCTCAACTACGGCATCGACCCGACCAATCCCAACGGCTGGGAACTGGCCGAGATCCGCCTGCGTCCGCAGTACGTGGACAACGACTTCGACACCGGCCAGATCGACTTCAACTGGAACATCAGCCCGGGCTTCCGCCTGAAGGGCGGCGTGCTGGCCAAGGACTACACGTTCAAGACCGTCGAACTGCGCCGCGCCAGCGAACTGGCCGTGCCCAACTTCGCCGGCGGCACAAAGATCGTGCCGGTGAACCTGACCGAGCAGGCCGGACTGAAGGGCATCAACGGCAGTCCGTCGAACTGGGTCGTGCCGGACCTGGATGCGATCGCCGAACAGCTCGACATCTACAGCAACAGCGGCACCTTCGCCGTCGCCCCGCGCGCCAACAATGTGCGCAGCGTCGAAGAGAAGGACCGAGGCGCCTACCTGATGGGCGAGTTCTCCACCGAACTGGGCTCGCTGCCGTTGTCGGGCAATTTCGGTGTGCGCTACGTGCGCACCAAGCAGTCGTCCACCGGGCAGTCGACGCTGGCCAACGGCACCGTCGAAACCACGGTCAGCCGTACCTACGATGACACCCTGCCCTCGTTCAACCTGGTGGCCGAAGTCACCCCGGACTTCCTGATCCGGCTGGGTGCGGCCAAGGTGATGAGCCGTCCGGGGCTGGGCAGCCTGACCCCGGGCGCGACGGTGGCCGTGGCCGGTGGTGCACGCACCATCTCCAGCGGCAACCCGGTGCTGGATCCGATCCGCGCAACCAATGTCGACCTTGGTTTCGAGTGGTACTTCGCCGAGGGCGCAATGGCCGGCATCGGCCTGTTCTACAAGGACATCGAGAGCTTCGTACAGACCACCCGCGAAGTGCGTCCGTACAGTGACAGCGGCCTGCCGGCTTCGCTGCTGGTCGGCACCGGCGCCTCGGCCACCGATGACTTCACCTACAGCAAGCCGGTCAACACCCCGGGCGGCGAACTGCACGGCGTGGAGGCCAACTACACCCAGCCCTTCACCTTCCTGCCGGGCAAGTGGGCCAACCTGGGCATGCAGTTGAACTACACCTGGGTGGAATCGAAGATCCAGTACATCAACGCGGCCGGGCAGCCGGTGATGAAGACCGACCTGACCGGCCTGTCGAAGTCGTCGTGGAACGCCACGCTGTTCTATGAAGGCGAGAAGTTCGCCGGGCGCATCTCGGCCACCAACCGCGATGACTACCTGACCCAGGCACCGGGCCAGGAAACCGGCTTCAACCTCGATGGCTACCACGGCATGACCGGTACCACGGTGTTCGATGCATCCATCCGCTACAAGATCAGCGACCAGCTGGAACTGAGCCTGGAAGGCATCAACCTGACCAACGAAGCGTCCGACGAGTGGGTGTACTCGCCGCTGACCGGTCGCCTGCCGCTGCAGTACACCGAGACCGGCCGCCAGTACCTGCTGGGGCTGCGCTACAAGTTCTGAGCAACGCCGACGGCGTGCCATCCGGCACGCCGTCGTTCGCCACGACCGCTGCTGCGCCGCAAGGTGCCGTCGCGGCGTGGCCTTGCTACGGTCCGGCGGCCCTCGCCGGCCGTCGCCCGTTGAAAGGAAACGCCTGATGCCGCACCGCTCGACCCTGTCCCGCTGCCTGTTGCTGGCGGTGGCCCTGGCTGCCGGCCCCGCGATGGCCGCCGCCGATGCGCCCACGCTGCTGTTCCATGTCGATGCCGGCAAAGGCCTTGAGGCCGTGGTGGCGCAGGGTGAGGCGGTGCCGAACTTCCGCGACAAGGTCGACATCGTCGACGACGGAGCGCGCGGCAAGGCCATCCAGTGGCAGGACGACGGCGTGCTGGCCTGGGATGCACCCGGCAACATCCTCGCCCAGCGGGGCACCCTCGCCTTCGACTGGCGCGCGCGCTACGCGGTGGGCGAAGCGCCGTTCGTGATCTTCCGCGTCGGCTATGCCGACCACAGCAGCTGGGACATGGCCTGGCTGCGGATCGACTGGAACGGGCATGGTTTCGATGCGTTCGTCACCGATGCCAACCTCGCCCGCACGCGCGTGTCGTTCCGCATGGACACGCCGCCACGTGCGGACCAGTGGCTGCACCTGGCCTTCGCCTGGGACGAAGACCAGGGTGTACGCCTGTTCGTCGATGGCCGCGAGGTGGCGCGGGTGCAGGCCAGCGGTGACTACGATGCCGCGCTGGACCAGCTCGGCCTGGCCGGGCGGGTGATGGCGCCCTACCAGGTGCAGAGCCGCTACAACTTCCTGCGTGGCAGCGATTTCCAGCACATCCGCGTGTATGACCGCATGCTCGATGCTGCGGCCGTCAGTGCGCTCGCGCGCGGCAAGGCCGCCGAAAGCGCCGTTGCCAGCGCTGCCGATGACCGTGCCTGGCGCCATCGCTTCGGCTGGGAAGGCGCGCCGCCGCCGCCGTTGACCGCAGCCAGCACGCGCATCCGCAAGATCGAATTCGACGATGCCCGCGACCTCAAGGCGTGGATGTGGAAGGCCACCGACGGCATCGCCGAGACCACCTGGCCCGGTGTCTACAACCGCTCGCGCCTGCCCGGCCGCAACGACTACTTCCAGTTGCCGGACTGGAACACGTATGTGGAAAGCGGCCAGCATCTGGACCTGACCGTGCCGGCCGGCGAGACCGTCAACCGGGTGGAGATCCGCGGCGCGGCCTTCGGCACGCTGGCCCATGGCCGTGACGCCGCGCACGCCACCCAGGTGCTGGCGACGCGTCCGCAGGGTGTGGTGCGCAGCGTGGACGACATCCCGGCACGGACCGGTGGCGTGCTGCGCTTCAGCAACGTTGAACAGGAAACGCCGATCCAGGAGATCTGGGCGTATGGCGTGAGCGAAGGTGCCGAACCCGATGGCACGGTCAAGCAGACCTATGTCATCGACAGCCAGGCACTGCCGGACTACACCAACCTGGACACACTGCGCCGCTACATCGAAGGCCGCTACCCGGCGGCCGAACGCAGCACGGTGATGGCGCTGCCCAAGGGGGCGGGCTCGCGCCGGCGCCCGGCCGATTCGTTGCCAGCGCAGCCCAAGCCCATCGTGCACGTGCTGATTCCCTCCGGCGTGGGCGATGCGCCGGCCAACCAGCCGTTGATCCGCAGCTGGGCCTACAGCTGGGAGAACATGCATGACGGTCTGGATGGCCTGGCCATCGATATTCCCGCGCTGCACCTGCCGGCCACGCACGATGGCCTGATCCCGCTGAACGTCCGCATCAAGGATCCGATCTGGCCGGCGCGCGACATGATCGATGTATCGGTCTCGGTGCTACCGGGGCAGAAGCGCACGCTGTGGCTGGACTTGCGCGACCGCATCCTCACCGCCGACAGCCTGTGGTTGAGCATCGCTTCGGCTGCGCCCGGCTTCGACGCCAAGGCACTGGACGGTGCGCAGGTGCGGCTGGTGTTCAAGCCACGCGCCGATGCGCTCAAGGAGCACGTGGCCGACCGCTTCAACCAGGTGCGCGACAACTGGGGTTTCCTCGTGGAGGAACACACCACCTCCAAGCGCCAGCGCCTGTATGCGCGCGTCTACGCGGACCTGAGCGATCTGCTGCGGGTCGACCCGGACCATGAGCTGGGCCGGTTGTACTGGAACTACATCAGCTACAACAGCCAGGGCCGCCCGCCGTACACCGCGCCGGAGGTGCCCAGGGGCGTACCGGCGTGGGCCTTCCACCAGGTGCAGGACCTGGCGCAGGTGCGGCAGTTCGTCGACTGGTGGATCGATCAGCGGCAGGTGGCCTACGGCGATTTCGGTGGTGGCATCTCCGATGATTCCGACCTGACCCAGCAGTGGCCCGGCCTTGCCCTGATGGGCGTGCAGCCGGACCGCCTGAATGCCTCGCTGACCGCATTGTCCGACGCGGTGTACCGCAACGGCATGTTCAGCAATGGCCTGAGCACCATCGAGACCGACGAGCTGCATGCCTACGAGGAAGGCATCAACACCAACAGCGCGATGCTGTACCTCAACTGGGGCGATCCGCTGACCCTGGAACGGCTGATGGAAACGGTGAAGGCGTTCGACGAGCGCATCATCCTGCGCAACCCGCAGGGCCATGTGCTGTTCTCCAGCAACTGGTTCGGTGGCAACAAGGTCTACCGCGAACCCAACTGGCAGTGGCAGAAGCCGTACTCGTTCCCGGTGCTGCACCCGGCGTTCCTGCTGGGCCGGTACAACGCCGACCCGACCGGGCGCCGGCTGGTGATCGGCCTGGCCGATGGCTATCTGGCCCACGCCGGCACCGACGACAAGGGCCGCTTCACCCTGCCCAACGAGATCAACTGGGCCACGGGTGAGACCCGTGGCGGCGAACTCAACAACGGCTCCGGCAGCGGTGACACGATGCACACCTTCTGGGCGGCATGGCGCTGGACCGGTGATGCGAAGTACCTGCAGGCACTGGACTATCGCGTGCAGCGCGGCGGCCCCGGGGCGCTGGCCAACCTTGGCGAGAACTATGTAGAGGCACTTGGCCGGCAGCAGGACTGGTACCCGCTGCTGACCGCCGAGGCCGACGCCGGAAAGACCGGTTTCGCCAGCCTGATGGCATGGCAGGCCAGCGGCGAGCGGAAGTACATCGACGCGCTGCATGCCGAGGGCCTGCAGGCCAAGGCACAACGCGCGTACATGAACACCGAGGGCCATTGGTGGTCCGACCGGGTGGAAGCACCGAGCGAGTTCCTGCAGCGTGCGCGGCTGGGCGGCATCGCCCTGAAGCGCAACCAGAGCTGGCCCGGGCACACCGTCAGCTGGCGCTTCGATCGTGAGGGCGCTGCGGAACAGGTGGCACTGCTGGTGCATGCGCCCTCGCGTGAGCGCTTCACGATCACCAGCCACAACCTCGGCGCGCGCGTGATCGCCGCCGACATGACCGGCTGGAACGTGGGCAGCGGTTCCTGGCGCGTGCGCAGTGGCGTGGATGCCGATGGCGATGGCCGCATTGACGGTAGGCCGCGCGAGCGCACGGTACAGCTGGAGACGAGTGTGTCGGTACCGATGCAGTTCCAGCCCGGTCGCACCGAGGTCTTCGAATTCGAGCGTGTGTCTGCGGGCACGCCGGTGGAAATGCGTCCGGACCTGGGCGTGGGCCGTGGCGATGTGCGGGTGGACGGGCGCCAGGTACACGTGACCGTGCATGGCCTTGGGCATGTGGCCAGCGGTGTGGGCGTGGCGATACTGGAAGATGCGCGGGGCCGCGAGATCGCACGTACCGAGGTGCCGGCGATGGCGGCACCGACCGACCTGCTGCCGAAGACGGCGGTGGTGTCGTTGCCGTTGCCGGCAGGGGATCGCGGCGGCCTGCGCGTGCGTGTTGCGCTGGTCGATGGCGGAGAGGAAGTCACCCGGCTCAACAATGTGGTGGATGTGCCGCGATGAGTTCCGCATTGCGCCGGGCATGGTCCGGTGCTACCGATGAATCGGTGGGCCACAAGCCCTGATAGATAGCGCCGGGCCACGCCCGGCGGAACGCAATCAGGACGCCTCGGTTGAATCGGTTGGGCACAAGCCCTGGTAGCGCCGGGCCATGCCCGGCGGAACGCAATCAGGACGCCTCGGTCTCCATTACCTTCACCCGGCGCTGGTACCAGCCGTCATCCAGCGGATCGAACACCGCGCTGCGCTCCATCACGCCTTGGTAGACGTGCACGGACACTGCCACGTCCTCGTCGCTGGCGTTGCGCAGTGTGTGGTACTCGTGCGGCGGAATCAGGCTGCCGGCGCTGCCACGGTGCCCGTACAGCGTGTCCTGCGCAGCGAAGCGGTGACGCTCGCCACGCTGTTCCAGCAGCGCGTATGGGGTCACGATCAGCTCGCCCTGCCAGACGCCCTCCACGCACCACATCGCATCGTGGTCGTGCAGTGGCGTGCCCTGCCCCGGGCCCCAGCACATCGCGATCACGCTGTAGCCCAGCGTGGCGCTTCGGTACAGTTCACGGCGTGCGTAATGGCCGTCCACGGGGCGACGTACGCAGGGCGGCAGCTCGATCAGCGGATCGACGATGGCTTCACGCAGCACCCGCTGCAGCGCACCGGTGATCGCCTGCGGATCGACCAGGCAGACGGCGGCATCAATCCGTGCAATCAAGCGCTCGCGGCCGGTGAACGGCGGTGGCGTGAACATCGCTTCCATGAACCGACTCTAGCCGAGGCGGGTTAACAGAATGTTTGCACCGCGGTGTCATCACTGCGTGCCGCGCTGCACGAACGGCACTTTTGCGTAGAGCGCACGCTCGCCGGCACGTGGATCGTCAACCACGCGGCTGTGCCGATCGAACACCATCGTCTGCCGTTGTGGCACGCCATAGGGAGCCCACTGCGACATTCCCGCGTGATTGGGATCGCCGGTACGCGCAAAGGCGATCAGCGCATCGCTCATCGTCGCTGCCAGTGCCCGGGCGTCTTCACCACCGCCGGTACGCGCGCCCGGCAGGCCGGCGTTGTCGAACACCAGCGGAATATCCAGCGTATGGAAGGCACGCAGGCGTCCGTCTTCCACCGGTGATGGCCAATCGAGCTGGTAGGCCCAGGTGGGTGCGGCCCCGGTTGTCTGTCGGGCGCGTGCTTCCAGTTCCTCCACCGCACCGCGCCACGAGCGGCCGGCGGTGGTGGCCGCGAAGAACACCTCTGAAGGCGTGTAGTGCGGATACAGGCGTCGATATTCTGCGATCACCACCGAGGGCAGCAGATCGACGAACTGCTGCTGCTCCAGTTGCGCCGGCAGACGCTCCCAGGTCAGCGTGAAATTGGCCGGGTCGTTGCCAAGGAACGCGCGCGTCTCATCGCGGGTGTTGCCGATCACCATCGGAATCGACGCGGACTGCGCCGGTGCCTGTGGCCAGAACGGGTGCACCGGCAGCACCACCTCATCCAGTACCGGGCCGAAGTACAGCGCGCTGCTTTCCACCCGCGAGGGATCGCGTGCGCGGGTGGCGGCCAGCAGCTCGGTCGCCGGCAGTCGCAGCAACGCCTGCAGGTCGCGCGCGGCCACGGCTTCCATCGCAATCGAAGCCCGTTGCGCCGCCGCACGTGGACCGGCGGCGGTCACCTGCTGCCCGCTCATCGTCCACGCGCGCTGGAACAGGCCTTTCGCTGCGGGCATAGCCATCAGCGTGGCGATCTTGGCGCCGCCACCGGATTGCCCGAACACGGTGATGTTGCCGGCGTCGCCGCCGAACACCGCCGCATGCTCCCACACCCACTGCAGCGCCTGCACCAGGTCGAGCTGGCCCACGTTGCCGGAGGCCGCATAGCGCGGATCGCCGAGCGCGCCCAGGTACAGGTAGCCGAAGGTGTTCAGGCGATGATTGACGGTGACCACCACCACGTCGCCGCGTCTGCACAATGCGCTGCCGTCGTACAGCGGATCGCTGCCGGAGCCGTTGTTGAAGCCACCGCCATGGATGTAGACCAGGATCGGCCGCTTGCCGCCGTCGCCCAATGCTGGCGTCCAGACATTGAGGAACAGGCAATCTTCGCTGCCCGGTCCGTCCGCTCCGGTCTGTGGCGCAGACGCGGCGTATTCCAGGGCGTCGGCGATACCACGCCATCCCGGCTCGCGCCGTGGCGGCTGGAAACGGTAGGCGGAGGTGTCAGCGCCATAACGCAGGCCACGGAACACGTGCACGCCGTGCTCGCGCTGGCCACGCACGCGGCCGCCACGCAGGCGTGCCACCACCTGTGTGTCATCACGTGGCCCAGGCACCGCGGCGGCAGGAAGTGCCACGAGCGTGGCCGTGGCCAGCGCCCAGCGTGCACTGTCGCGCAGGAAACGGCGGCGCTGCAGGTTGGCATCCCCCTGGTTCACTGTGCTGCCTCCGTCGCCTGCAGCCAGCGTTGTGCCAGCAGCGGCCACACGGCCAGCGTTGAATCAGGCGGCATGCGCATGCCGAAGCCATGGCCGCCATGGGCGAACAGGTGCAGTTCGTGTTCGACACCCGCCTTGGCCAGTGCCTGCGCCATCATCTCGCTGTTGTGCACGTTGACCACCCGATCATCGTTGGCATGGATCAACAGCGTCGGCGGCATGTCCGTGCGTACGTGCTGCTGCATCGAATACTGCGCAGCCAGCGTCGCATCGGGCTGCTCGCCCAGCAGGCGTCCGCGTGAGCCGCTGTGTGCATGCGCGCCCATGTCGATCACCGGATACACCAGCACCGCGCGTGCAGGACGCGCGCTGAGGCGATCGATGGCATCGCGTGGCGGGTAGACCGGGGCATCGAAACCGGTGGCCAGCCGTGCGGCCACATGGCCGCCAGCGGAGAAGCCCATCACCGACACGCTGTCGGCATCCAGCCTGCGCCGTGCGGCCTGGTCGCGCACCACGCGCAGTGCGCGCTGCGCGTCGGCCAGTGCCGCCTGGCGGTCGCGGCCGGCCTGCGGCAGGCGGTAGCGCAGCACGAACAGGGTGTAGCCGGCACGGTCCACCCACTCCGGCACCAGTGCGCTGTCCTCCTTGTCGATCACCACGCGTTGGTAGCCGCCACCGGGAATCACCAGCAACGCGCGGCCGTTGGCACGGGCCGGCGTGTGCACCAGCAGGTAGGGCGCATCAACCTGGTCGATGAAGCGATCGGGGTGGGCTGGATCATCGCTGCGCTCGACCACGCGCGCCGGCCGCGCCGTGCCCGTTTCACCGGGGACCTGCCCCGCCGGCCACAGCGGCAGCTGCTCGCCGGCAAGCTCCTGGCCCAGGCGTTCGCCTGCGCGCAACGGCATATCGGCCGCGGATGCGGGGACGGTCAGCAGCAGGCCTGACAGCAACAACAGCACACGGGAAAAACGCATGGTGGAAAGGGCTCCAACGGGGAGACAACAGAGTGGCCGAGGTCACCGGCAAGCGCTCGTGATGCGCTGCGGCTTGCACGATGACACCGGTTTACCATATACACCTCCTGCAGACGCTGTCGATGGGCAGTGCAACAACGCCAGAGGGAGACCGTTCTTGAGCAACGAACACGGCATACATGGGCAGACGCCGGCGCCGGACGATGCGGCCGCGATCGCCCGCGCTTTCACCACCGCGCGCCGCGGCGGCCAGGCCCTGCCCGGCTTCCCGGGCGTTGTCCCGCCTGACCTGGTGGCTGCCTACCAGGTGCAGGATCTGGCCATTGCCAGCTGGGATGACCAGGTGGTGGGCTGGAAGGTCGGCTACATCGCCGCCGAGCGCCGCGATGCGTCCGGGGACGACCGCCTGCTGGGCCCGGTTTTCTCACGTCAGCTGAAAAATGCTACCGGTGGAACAGTGGACATTCCGGTGTTCGTCGGCGGCTTCGGCGCGGTCGAGGCGGAGTACGTGCTGGAGCTGTTGGAGGACGCTCCCGCCGCACAGCTGCACTGGACGCCCGAGCAGGCTGAAGCGCTGCCGGCGCGCCTGTACATCGGCGTGGAAGTGGCCAGCAGCCCGCTGGCGACGATCAACGAACTCGGCCCGCGCGTGGTGGTGTCCGACTTCGGCAACAACAACGGCCTGGTACTGGGGCCGGAGATCGCCGACTGGACTGCCCGCGACGAAACCGACCTGCGCGCCGAAACCCTGATCGAGGGCGAGGTGGTCGGCGCCGGTGGTGCCACCCGGCTGCCCGGCGGCCTGCGCGCGGCGTATGCGTTCGCGTTGTCGCGTTCGGCGCTGCGCGGCCGGCCGTTGCGACGGGGCGACCTGATCGCCACCGGCAACGCCACCGGCATCCATGACATCACCGTGGGGCAGACGGCGCTGGTGCGGTTTGCCGGCTTCGGCGAAATTGCCTGCAGGGCCGTGCCGGCCGGGTAACCGCCGCACGATCCGGTGAACACGCGCGGGAGGGCGCAGATGATCACACGACGACATTTCCTGGCCGGCGGCGCTGCTGCGCTGGCCACCCCGATGCTCGCGGCCTGTGGCCGCGGGCCCGCCGATGCCATCGACGGCGGCCAGCTGCTGACGGCCACCGACGTGCACGTGGCCGACTATCCCACCGTGACCGCGGTGAAGTGGATCGGCGAAACCCTGCAGCGCGAAAGCAACGGTCGCCTGCGCCTGCGGCAATACCATTCGGGCCAGCTCGGCCGCGAATCGGAAGCGATCGACATGGCCCGTTTCGGTGCCATCGACATCACCCGCGTGTATGCCGGTGCATTGAACAACGCCTTCCCGCTCACCCAGGCGCTGTGCCTGCCGTACGTGTTCGAGTCGGTGGCGCACCAGCGCGCCGCACTGGATGGCGGCATTGCCGATGCGGTGCTGCGTGGCTTCGAGAGCCGCGACCTGGTCGGCCTGGCCATCTATGATTCCGGCGCACGCTGCTTCTACAACACCAAGCATCCGATCGTGCAGCCCAGTGATCTGCACGGGCTGAAACTGCGTGTGGCGTCCTCGGACATCTTCATCCAGCTGATGCGCCTGCTCGGCGCCAACTCGACGCCGATGTCGCTGGGCGATACGTTCTCCGGCATGGAGACGCACATGATCGATGGCGCCGAGAACAACATGCGCAGCTTCCATTCCAGCCGCCACTTCGAGGCCGCGCACTACTGGTCGCAGAGCGATCACTCGTATGCGCCGGACGTGCTGTTGATGTCGCGCGCCAGTTTCGAGCACCTGCAGCCGGCCGACCGCCAGCTGCTGCTGGAGACCGCGCGCGCCTCGGTGAAGGTGATGCGCGCGCAATGGGATACGTCCGAAGATGCCGCGCGCCGCGCGGTGCTGGCCTCGGGCGTGAAAGCCAACGAGGTGGACCTGCCCGCCTTCCGCGCCGCCGCCCAGCCGCTGCTGCAGCAGTACCTGCAGCAACCGGAGCTGGCTGCGCTGGTCGCCCGCATCCGTGCCGCCTGAGGACTCTGCCATGACCGAGACGACGATTTCCACCGGCCCCGGCCCCGGCCAACGCCTGCTGGACCGCATCGCCGACATCGCCATCCATGTTGCCGTGGTCGCGCTGCTGGGGCTGGTGGTGGTGCAGGGCTGGCAGGTGTTCGCCCGCTACGTGATCAACGATTCGCCCAGCTGGACCGAGCCGGTGACCCTGCTGCTGCTGGCCACCGCCATGAGCCTGGGCGCGGCCTGCGGCGTGCACACCAATCGCCACTTCGGCTTCTTCCTGCTGCACGCCTACATGGGCGCCGGCCTGCGCCGGGCGGTGGATGTGTTCATCCAGCTGGTGGTGGCCGTGCTGGGCGGCTTCATCGCGTTCTGGTCGGCCGACCTGCTGCTCGATGGAATGGACATCAAGACCGCAGGCGCCAACCTGCCGCAGAGCATCAATTACCTGCCGCTGGCCGTGGGCGGTGCGCTGATGCTGCTGTTCGCGCTGAACCGTGCGTGGAAAGCGCTGCATGCCACGGCAGCCGATGCCGACGACGCTGAAGGAGATCGTTGATCCATGGGCATCACCATCCTGTTCTCTGTTTTTGCCGCGCTGCTGCTGTTGGGCGTGCCGGTGGCCTACGCGCTGGCCGCCGCCGCGCTGGCCACCCTGCTCTACCTGGACATTCCCAGCATCGTGCTGGTCCAGCAGATCTCCGCCGGTACCGGTTCGGCCTCGCTGATCGCCATTCCACTTTTCATCTTCGCTGGCGAGATCATGATGCGCGGCGGCATCTCCGAACGCCTGATCGCCCTGGCGTCATCGCTGGTCGGGCGCATGCGCGGCGGCCTGGGCCAGGTCTCGATCCTGTCCTCGCTGTTCTTCGGCGGTGTATCCGGTTCGGCCATCGCCGATGTGTCGGCGGTGGGCGGTACGATGATTCCGCAGATGGTCAAGCGTGGCTACGACCGCGATTTCGCGGTCAACGTCAGCATCACCGCTGCGCTGGTGGCGCTGCTGGTGCCGCCGTCGCACAACCTGATCCTGTTCTCGGCCGCCGCCGGTGGTGGCCTGTCGATCGCCGACCTGTTCGCTGCCGGCATCGTACCGGCGCTGCTGATGACCTTGGCGTTGATGATCACCGGCTACGTGGTCGCGCGTCGCCGTGGCTATGGCGTGGAAGTGTTTCCGGGCTGGCGCGCGGTACTGCTGCGCATCGTCTCCGCCCTGCCCGGCCTGGGCCTGGTGGCGCTGATCTTCGTGGGTATCCGCGCCGGCATCTTCACTGCGGTGGAAAGCGCGGCCATCGCCGTGGTCTACGCCCTGCTGGTCACCACCGTGCTGTACCGGCAGCTGCGCTGGCGTGAGTTCTTCGACACCGTCATCCATGCCGCGCGCAGCACCGGCGTGATCCTGTTCGTGATCGCCACCGCGGCGGTGTTCGGCTGGCTGCTGGCCTACCTGCAGGTGCCTGCGGCGGCGGTGGACTTCCTGCAGTCGTTCGCGCACAGCCAGTTCATGGTGCTGCTGATGATCGTGGTGATGCTGCTGCTGCTGGGCACCTTCATGGACCTGGCACCGATGATCCTGATCTGCACGCCGATCTTCCTGCCGGTGGCCAAGGCCTATGGCATCGATCCGATCCACTTCGGCCTGGTGCTGGTGCTGACCGGTGGCCTCGGCCTGGTCACACCGCCGGTGGGCTCGGTGCTGTTCATCGGTACCGCCATCGGCAAGATCAGCGTCGGCCAGAGCATGCGCACGATCTGGCCGTTCTGGTTTGCCGCGCTGGGCGTGCTGCTGATCGTCACCTTCTTCCCGTCGCTGTCGCTGTGGCTGCCCGCCGCGCTGCGCGCCTGATGACCGGAGGAAATCCCATGACACCGACGCTGCACCGCACTGCTGCAACCGTCCTGCTCGGCCTGCTGCTGGCCGCGCTGCCTGCCCTGGCTGCCGAGCCCGCGCCCGCGCAGTGGAAGCGCGGCATCGAGCACCAGCGCCAGGGCGACCTTGGCAACGGTACCTTCCTCAACCCGGTGCTGGCCGGTGACAGGCCCGATCCGTCGGTGCTGAAGGACGGCGAGGATTACTACCTCACCCTGTCTTCGTTCGACGCCTACCCCGGCCTGCCGATCTGGCACTCGCGCGACCTGGTCAACTGGCAGCCGCTCGGCCATGCGATCACGCAGAACGTAGGTGCGATCTGGGCGCCGGACATCGTCAAGCACCAGGGCCGCTACTTCATCTACTTCCCGGCGCGCACCGGTGAGCGCCGCAGCAACTTCGTGGTCTGGGCCGATGACATCAAGGGCCCGTGGAGTGCGCCGATCGACATCGGCCTGGGCGGCTACATCGACCCCGGCCACGCGGTAGGCGAGGACGGCAAGCGCTACCTGTTCCTCAGCGGCGGCGACTACGTGCAACTGGCCGATGACGGCCTGAGCGTGGCGGGTACGCCCAAGCATGTGTACGACGGCTGGCGCTACCCGGAAAGCTGGGACGTGGAGGCCTACGCGCAGGAAGGCCCGAAGATCCACTTCCGCGATGGCTGGTACTACATGACCACTGCGGTGGGCGGCACCGCCGGCCCGCCGACCGGGCACATGGTGATCACCGCGCGCTCGCGCTCGATCCACGGCCCGTGGGTGAACGCGCCGAACAACCCGATCATGCGCACCCGGTCGGCCGCTGAACCATGGTGGTCGCGTGGCCACGCCACGGTGATCGAAGGCACCGACGGCCGCTGGTGGATGATGTACCACGGCTACGAGAACGGCTTCTGGACGCTGGGCCGGCAGGCGCTGCTGGAACCGATCGAATGGACCGCCGATGGCTGGTTCGTGGCCAAGGGCGGTGATCTCGGGCAGCCGCTGCGCAAGCCATCGGGCAGCGCGCTGGCGCCGCACGGCATGGCCCTGTCCGATGCTTTCACCGGCCGTACGCTGGGCCCGCAGTGGGCGTTCTTCAACCCGGCGCTGGATGAATACCGGCGCCTGCGCTTCAGCGGCGACGGCCTGGTGCTGCAGGGCAAGGGCAGCACGCCGCGCGACGCCTCGCCGCTGACCACCATTGCCGGTGACCCGGCCTACCAGTTCGAGGTGCAGATGGAGATCGCCCCCGGCGCGGTGGGCGGTGCCCTGCTGTTCTACAGCGACCGCCTGTATGTGGGCGTGGGCAGCAACGGCGAGCAGTTCGTCATGCACCGCTACGGCGAGGAACGCCCCACCCGGCTGGCGGCCAGCGCCAAGGGCGGCCGGCTCTGGCTGCGGGTGACCAACAACCGCCACATCGTCACCATCCATTCCAGTGCCGATGGCCAGACCTGGCAGAAGTATCCGGTTCAGATGGAAGTGTCCGGTTACCATCACAATGTGGCCGGCAAGTTCCTGGCACTGAAACCGGCCCTGTATGCGGCCGGCAACGGTGCGGTAACCTTCCGCAGCTTCCGCTATCGCGCGCTGGACTGAGCGCGCGCTGGAATCCCCAGGCTTATCGGGTTCACTACATGTCAGTGCGCAACAAGAACGATGCCGCTACGCCGGCATTGGCAAAGGGCAAGGCAGCCACGATCAACGACATCGCGCGACTGTCGGGTGTATCCAAGAAAACGGTTTCAAGGATCATCAACAACTCGCCGCTGGTGCGCAAGGACACGCGCGACAAGGTGGAAGCGTTGATGCGCGAAGTCGGCTACAGCCCCGACCCGCTGGCCCGTGGCCTGGCCTTCCGCCGCTCGTTCCTGATCGGCATGGTCTACGACAACCCCACCGCGCAGTACATCGTGGACATGCAGTACGGCGCGCTGGATGCGCTGCGTGGCTCCAGCTTCGAACTGGTGGTGCACCCCTGCGACAGCCGCAGCCCGGGCTACATCGATGGCGTGCGCCGCTTCGCCCAGCAGCAGAAGCTGCATGGGGTGATCCTGGTGCCGCGTGCATCCGAGGACCAGGCGCTGGCGGACATGCTGGACGAGATCGGCTGCCGCTTCACCCGCGTGGCTGCGCTGCCGCTGGATGAAACCTCGCAGATGGTGGTCACCCACGACCGCGATGGCGCCGCCGAAGCGGCCGACTACTTGCTTTCGCTGGGCCACCGTGACATCGCCCTGGTGACCGGCCCCAGTGCATACCGCTCGGCGCACGAACGCACCGCCGGCTTCATCGAGGCGCTGTCGCAGCGCGGCATCGAGCTGCCGAAGGATCGCATCATCGAGGCCGGCTACACCTTCGAATCGGGTGTGGCCGCCGCCGAGAAACTGCTGCTGGGCAAGCGCCGGCCGACGGCGATCTTCACCGGCAACGATGAAATGGCCGCCGGCATCTACAAGGTCGCGCTGCGTGCGGGCATCAACATTCCGCGCCAGCTGTCGATCGTCGGCTACGACGACAGCCCGCTGGCCTCGCGCCTGTGGCCGTCGCTGACCTCGGTGCGGCGGCATACCCGCGACACCGGCCGCACCGCTGCGGCCATGCTGATCCAGCCCGAAGGCCAGCCGGCGCTGCAGATCGCCAGCGTGCGCCCGCACCTGATCGTGCGCGATTCCTGCCAACCTCCCGAGGATTGATCCCGCAGGGATCAATCCTGTAGGTCACGACCATTGGTCGTGACACCTTTCACGTTGCCCCCCCTGCCGATGCCGTCCGACCCGCATCGTGCAGCGCAAAATGACACCGGTTTCCTGTCTGGCTAGAATCGACCGTGAACCGTGCCGGGGCCGAACCCATCGGCCCGCCCCCTGCTCTGGAGAAGCCATGTACTGCAAGACCCATTACGCCACCCATCCCGACGCCATCAAGGGCGCCAGCAACGATCAGCTGCGCGAGCTGTACCTGCTCGATGGCCTGTTCAACGCCGATGCGGTGACCCTGAAGTACACCCACTACGAGCGCTTCGTGCTGGGCGGTGCGGCGCCGGTCAATGGCCCGCTGTCGCTGCCGGCGCAGACCGAACCGGCGTCGGCCGCAGGCCATCCGTTCCTGGAGCGTCGCGAGCTGGGCATCATCAACGTCGGCAGCGGCACCGGTACGGTCACCGTCGATGGCACCGTGTACACGCTGGGGCCGAAGGATGGCCTGTACGTGGCGATGGGCAGCAAGGACGTCGTCTTCGCTTCGCAGGACGCCTCCAACCCGGCGCAGTTCTACCTGGCCTCGACCCCGGCGCATGCGCGCTTTGAAACCAGGCAGCTGTCGATCAAGGACGCGGTGGCACTGGATCGCGGCGCGCTGGAAACCAGCAACGAGCGCACCATCTACCAGTACATCGTGCCGGCCACCTGCCAGTCCTCGCAGCTGCTGCTGGGCCTGACCGTGCTCAAGCCGGGCAGCGTCTGGAACACCATGCCGCCGCACCTGCACGACCGCCGCAGCGAGGTCTATTTCTACTTCGACCTGGGCGACAGCGACCGCGTCTACCACTTCATGGGCGAGCCGGACGCACAGCGCCACATCGTCATCCAGAACAACGAAGCGGTGGTGTCGCCGCCATGGTCGATCCACATGGGCGCGGGCACCAGCAACTACGCCTTCATCTGGGCGATGGGTGGCGAGAACCTGGATTACACCGACATGCACGTGCTGGACATCTGCCAGCTCAAGTAAGCGCCGGGCGGCCACCGCGCACGCCGTGCCGGTGGCCACCTGCCCCGCATCACGCACGCCTCTACCAAGGAACGCATACGCAATGACCAATCCCTTCAGCCTGGAAGGAAAAGTCGCTCTGGTAACCGGTGGCAATACCGGCCTGGGCCAGGGCATCGCAGTGGCGCTGGCTGCCGCAGGCGCCGATGTCGCCGTGGCCGGCATCGCCCCGCCCACCGAAACCATCGAGAAGATCACCGCGCTGGGCCGCCGCTGCCTGGCGGTGGAAGCCAACCTGATCAGCATCGAGCCGGTCGAGCGCGTGGTGCGCGAAACCCTTGAGGGCCTGGGCGGGCTGGACATCCTGGTCAACAACGCCGGCCTGATCCGCCGCGCCGACGCGGTGGACTTCAGCGAGCAGGACTGGGACGACGTGATGAACGTCAACATCAAGTCGGCCTTCTTCATCTCGCAGGCCGCCGGCCGCCATTTCATCGCCCAAGGCAGCGGCAAGATCATCAACATCGCCTCGATGCTGTCGTTCCAAGGCGGCATCCGCGTACCGTCGTACACCGCCAGCAAGAGCGGCATCGCCGGCATCACCCGCCTGCTGGCCAACGAGTGGGCGGGCAAGGGCGTGAACATCAACGCGATCGCACCGGGCTACATGGCCACCGACAACACCGCCGCGCTGCGCGCCGACCAGGACCGCAACAAGGCGATCCTCGAGCGCATTCCGGCCGGCCGTTGGGGTACGCCGGAAGATCTGGCCGGCGCGGCGGTGTTCCTGGCCTCGTCGGCGTCGGATTACATCAACGGTGCGGTGCTGCCGGTCGATGGTGGCTGGCTGGCGCGGTAATGCTTGGTTTTCGGTAGTGCCGGCCACTGGCCGGCATTTCCACCGACGCTCAACGCATCCATGAAGTTGCCGGCCAGCGGCCGGCACTACCGGGGCCCGGCCATGCGCAAGCTGTTGTTGCTGTTGCTGCTGTCGAGCGCCGCCGCGCATGCGGCGCCGGTGCGATTGTTCATTGCCGGTGACTCCACTGCGGCCGAATACGGGCCCGAGCGTGCGCCGCAGGCCGGGTGGGGCCAGGCGCTGCAGAGCTACCTGGATCCGGCGCGCTTCGAAGTGCGGAACCACGCCAAGGGGGGGCGCAGCACGCGCAGCTTCATCGACGAAGGACGCCTGGATGCCATTGGGCGCGAACTGCGTCGTGGCGATGTGCTGCTGATCCAGTTCGGCCATAACGATGCGAAGTTCGAAGATCGAACGCGCTACACCGATCCGGACAGTGACTACCCGCGGATGCTGATGCGCTACGTGCAGGTGGCGCGTGACAAGGGTGCCACGCCGGTGCTGGTCACGCCGGTGGCACGGCTGCTGTACGACTTCGGTTCGCTGCTGGATACGCACGCGCGTTACACGTTGGCGATGCAGCAGCTGGCCACACGCGAGCACGTTGCACTGATCGATCTCAATGACCGCAGCATGCGCTGGATCCGGGCGCTGGGAGAGCAGGGTGCACGCCCGTACTTCCTGTTCGTGCCGGAACAGCACAAGGCCGACGGCACCCACTTCAGCGTGGCCGGCGCCAACGCGGTGGCGTGCCTGGTGCTGCGCGAGGCGGTGCAGGTTCTGCCGGCGCTGCAGCCTGCACTGGTGCGCGATATCGACTGTGATGTGATGGGGGTGGGGCAGGGCGGCGATCCTGCGCGTGCCTCGCAGGTGGTGCACGAAGACACGCTGGCGCGCGCGCAACCGGGCCCACATGGCGGCGCCGGGCCGACCACGGCGTACCCGTTCTTCGCCGATGCGCAGGGCCTGCCGTTCGTGCTGCGCAAGCGCGTGCTGCACAAGGGCGCGGGCATCGGCCTGCATCCGCAGCACAAGGATGAGATCTACTACATCGTGAGCGGGCAGGGCAGCTATGTGCTGGATGGAAAACAGCACGACGTGCGTGCGGGGCATGCGCTGCTGACGCGCAAGGGCAGCAGCCATGCGCTGCAGCAGGTGGGTGATGAGGATCTGGTGGTGCTGCTGGCGTATCCGCGGTAACTGAAACGCAGCCGAGCGTGCGCTCGGCTCTACAACGGCTCCGGGCCGAAATGCTTCAAACCCAGTCGGGCCAGATCTTCCGGGCGGGCGTAATAGTCGTCATCGAACGCCTCCAGCGCCTGCTGCTCGTCCTCACTCATCGCGCCATACAGGTCGGTCAGTTCCTTGATCGCCGGGTCGTCTTCCAGTCGATCGAGCAGCCCGCGCATGCCGGCCAGGATCGCGTGCGTCTGCACTGCCCCCATCGCCTGCAATGCACGCAGTGCCAGCTGGCAGGTGGGGTCGCCCCAGTTGCACAGGAACTGCATGAAGCCGCCGTTGTTGATGTCCGCTTCCATCCGCCACAGCGCCACCAGCTGCTGGTCTTCATCGGACAGTGCATCGAGCGACCATGCGGCCGCCTTCAGGCGCGCCAGCGCGGCTTCATAGCGGTCATCCCACACCTGGTTCGGAACATCGACCACGCCGCGTTCCTGCGCCGGCAGCAGCGCGGGCCAGTTCACGCCCAGCCCATCGGTCGTGAGCACCCACTGCGCGCGCTGTTCAGCCGTGGCCTCGAACAGCGCAGGCGCCCAGCGCAACGGCTGCCGGGTGCGGCGGCCGTCGGCCAGGGTCAACAGGATGAAGTCGTCATCGAAGCTGATGTCGATGACACGCAGGGAAGCGAAAGCGTCGGTCATGCGGGTCAGGATAGCGGACCCGCCTGTGGGCTCACACGTCGCCGCCGTCGGCCCAGCCCTCGCCCGTGCCGGCCTGGAACACGCGATCCTCAGCCTGCACATCGCCCGCCGGCAGGTGCGCCTGGTCGGCCAGCGCGGCATAGATCGGGGTGAAGTCCGGCGACGTCGCCTGCATCAGCTGCTCGAAACTGTCGATGACGAAGTAGGTCTTCTGGAAGGTGTCGATGCGGTAGCGCGTGCGCATGATCCGCTGCAGGTCGAAACCGATGCGGTTCGGTGCGGCGGACTCAAGCGAGTACAGCGATTCGCCCTTCGACGAGACGATGCCGGCACCGTAGATGCGCATGCCTTCGGGCGTGTCGATCAGGCCGAACTCCACCGTGTACCAGTACAGGCGGGTCAGGTTCTGCAGCGCCTCCGGGCCGATCGCATGTGCTTTGACGCCGCCGCGGCCGTAGGCCTCCATGTAGTTGGCGAACACCGGGTTCATCAGCAGCGGCACGTGGCCGAACAGGTCGTGGAACAGGTCCGGTTCGGCGATGTAGTCGATCTGGTCGGGGCGGCGGATCCACCACGTCACCGGGAAGCGGCGGTTGGCCAGGTGGTCGAAGAAATCCAGTTCCGGCAGCAGGCCTTCCACGCCGACCAGGGTCCAGCCAGTGGCCGCGCCCAACACTTCATTGAGCTGGTCGAAGCGCGGGATCATGTGCGCGCTCATGCCCATCTCGTCCTGCGCATCCAGGAACTCCTGGCAGGCGCGGCCGACCAGCAGTTCGCGCTGGCGCTGGTACAGCGTGCTCCAGGTGGCGTGGTCGTCGGCGGTATAGGTGTCCCACGGCTGCTCGACGAGCGCGGTGGTATACACCGGCACGTAGCCCTTGTCGGTCTGCTGGTGTTCGACGCGGCGGGGCTGGGCGAGGTCCATGGAAGACTCCTTGACGGGATACCCACGATGCTAGGGCAGGGGGCGCGCAACAGGGTTGCAAAAGTTGCGCGGATTGACCTTGTTGGCGCAATATCCTTGCGTACTCACCATGTTGCGGGGCAACAATGGCCGGAGAAGTCCAGTTCGATCGCACGGATATACGTCTGCTGGCTGAAATCCAGCGTGATGGTCGCGCCACCAACGCGGAGCTGGCGACGCGGGTGAACCTGTCGCCGTCGGCCTGCCTGCGCCGCCTGCAGCGGCTGGAAAGCGAAGGAGTGATCGTCGGCTATGGCGCGCGCCTGGAGCCACGCCGGCTCGGTCTGGGGCTGCAGGCGTTCGTGCGCGTCCAGCTGGAAAAGCATGACCAGGCTGCGATCGGGCACTTCGTCGACAGCGTGCAGGCCTGGGATGAAGTGGTGGCCTGCCACGCCCTGACCGGCGACATGGACTATCTGCTGCATGTGTATGTGCGCGATCTGGAGCACTTCTCGCGTTTCCTGCTGGACAGGCTGCTCAACGCCGGTGGCGTGGCCGATGCCAATTCCAGCTTCGTGCTGCGCACGGTGAAGGGTTTCCAGGCATTGCCGTTGTCGCAGCTGGAATGAACCGGCGGCCGCGGTGATGTTTGACGGCGCGCGTGCGCTGGCCGAGCATCGTGGCCCGCGGCGGCCGTGCACATGCAGGCCGCGCAGTGATTCCCTCTGGCTCCGGCATGTCTGATACCCCATTCCCGACGTCTTCCCCGTTGTTCCTTCCGCTGCGCGAGCAGAGCCTGCTGCGGCACCTGAGCGAAGGCACGCCGCCGGACACACCGCTGGAGCAGGCCGGCCTGCTGGTGGCCATGCTGTGCCGCCGGCAAAGGCCACCGGCCACCCAGCTGCAGCGGTTGCTGCACGACGCCTGTGCGCTGTTCGCCGCCGATGATGGCCCTGCTGCGCAGGCGCAGCTGGCGGCCAGCGCTGGACAGGACGCGCGGGCGCTGGAGGCGTGGCTGGGCGTGCTGGCCGCGCAGGACGTGCTGCTGGCACCGGACGAGGTGATGGAGGCGGTGCTGGCTGTATCGCCGGATGCGTATCCCGGCGCGGACTTCCAGGCGGCGTGCAGGATCACCCTGGAAGAGCACACGATCCACTTTCCGGCGACATCGCTGGCCGAAGGCGATGACGAAGACGCCGGCGATGACGAACAGACAACGCATGCAACCCAGCACAACGGCCTGTTCACTTCCGAACAGGCACGCGTGCTGCGTGCGATCGCGGCCAATCCCGATGAATTGATCGACCTGCAGGCCTATGCCGGCACCGGCAAGGGCCATCTGGTGCTGGCGCTGCTGCAGGCTCGCCCGGGCCGTTATACCTACGTGGCGCCCACGCGTGGCCAGGTCGAGGCATTCCGCGCGCGGCTGCCGGCCGACGCCGGCACGCGCCTGCTGACCCAGATCGAGTTCGCCAATTCGATCGCCCGTCATGCCGCCGCCAACGGCCTGACCGGTGGCTTCGTACCGACCTACCGGCAGAGCACGCTGACCCTGCGCGAGGCGGCCGCCCGCCTCGGCCTGCCGGCCATCGGTGCACGCCGGCCGGACCAGGTCCTGATGATCGCCCTGGACGCCATCAACCGGTGGTGCGCGTCGTCAGCGCCGAGCCTGCAGGCCTGGCATTTCCAGCGCTCGCTGGGCGCAGCGCAGCTGGAAGCCACGCCGTTCATCGCGGCCGCGGAGTTCGTCTGGCGTTGCATGTTCGATCCGGTGGTGCAGAAGGGTGGCTGCCTGCGCCTGGATGCCGGACACATCGGCAAATGGCTGGCCCTGCGTGCCGTGCCGCTGCCAGCGTCGCTGGGCATGGTGCTGGTCGATGAGGCGCACGATCTCAGCCCTGCATGGAAACAGCTGCTGGCCACCCACGCGCCCGGCGTGGTCAGCCTGGGCGATCCGCATCAACGGCTGAGCGGACGCGTACAGCGCTGGTCATCGGCGAAAACGCTGGAGATGCACCAGTCGGTGCGGCAAGGGCGGCAGGTCGATGCGCTGGTCAACCAGTCACTGGCGCTGGACGATCTCGGCGAGCCGGCGCCTTTCGTGGGCGCCAGCGACCGCGCCACCGGCCTGCGCCGCTATGACGACTGGTCGGCGGTGCCCAGCACCGGCGCCCGCCTGTACGGCAGCCTGTGGCGGATGCTGCTGGAAGCCAACGCGCTGGTCGCGCGCGGCGCGCGCGTGCATCTGCATCCTGCGTCGCGGCAGGCGCTGTTGAAAGAGGTGGACGGCCCGATCGACGCCTGGCGCAGCGCCGCCGCTGGCGGCCCCGGACAACGCTGGGAAAGCTTCGTGCAGGTCTGTGCCAAGCGTGGACAGGCGGACATCCCCGCGCTGTTTGCCGGTGGCTTCGATGCTGCGGCGTTGCAGCGCCTGCTCGGGCAACTGGTCGATGCGGACGAGGCCAGCGTCGTGCTGTGCCTGGCCCAGCACGCCAAGAACCTGCAGTTCGCTACCGTGTCCATGGCGCCGTGCTGCTTCGACAGCGGCCATGATGCGCGCGCGCTGCACAGCCCGGTGCGCGCGGCCTACGTGGCGATCACCCGTGCCCGGCAACAGCTGTGGCTGCCGGGGGACGCGATGGAGCAGTTGCAGCTGAGCGCACAGCGGCATGACCGGGCGGTGGATGAGCGGCGCCGGCAGCGACGCCTGGCCAGTGGTTACCCACCACCGCGGCGCTGACCGCGGCGGCCGTTCAAGCGCCGCGCGTCAGCACTTTTCCTTGCGGCCCATCAGCTTGCCCAGGCGCGAAGGCTCGTCGCACTTGGGCGCAGCCACCGGTGCCGGTGCCAATGCGGCGGCGCGGGCCTTCTGCAGCTGCTGGATCTTGGCGCGGATCTGCGGCATCGCCGCCATCGCGGCCTTCTCGCCTTCCAGGATTGCCGTGCCACGCTGGCTGAAATCGGCAGCACCGATGTCCAGCACCTTCGGCCGGATCACGATGTCGGCGCGTGCCAGTTCCTGCTCGCCCAAGCGCTGGCCCATGATCGAGATCGACTGGTTGACGATGCCGAGCATGCCGGTCGGTGCCTTGCCGCTGGCCTTGCTGGAGATGTCCACGGCGATCACGAACTCGGCACCGAGCTGCCGTGCGGCATCCACCGGCACCGGGCTGACCACGCCGCCGTCGATGTAGTTGCGGCCACCGATCTTCACCGGCTCGAACACGCCGGGGATGCTGCTGGAAGCGCGTACCGCCTGGCCGACGTTGCCGCGCACGAAGATCGAACGCTCGCCTGTTTCCAGCTGGGTGGCGACGGCGGCGAACGGCTTTTTCAGGCGCTCGGCCGGGCGGTTGGCCACCTGTTCGTTGACGTAGTCCTGCAGCTTCTGGCCCTGCACCAGGCCACCGGAGAACAGGCGCACGTCGCGGATGCTGGCTTCGTCCAGCGCCACCGCCTTGCTCTGCATCTGGAAGGCGTCCATGCCGCTGGCATACAGGGCGCCGACCACGCTGCCGGCACTGGTGCCGGACACCACCACCGGTTCGAAGCCATTGGCCTCGAGCATCTTGATCACGCCGATGTGCGCAAAGCCCTTGGCCGCGCCGCCGCCGAGCGCGATGCCGATCTTCACCGGCTTGGCCTGCGGAACCACGGTGGGCTGCGCGGGCGGGGTGGGGCGGACCTCTTCACCACCGCAACCGGCCAGCAGGCCGAGCAGGGCGACGGACAGCAGCACGCGGGGGCGGAACAGGCTCATCGGCAGTGCGCTCGCGGCGCCGGATTCAGGAAAGGGCGCCAGCATACCGAACGCACAAAATTCGTGGGTAGCGCCGGGCCATGCCCGGCGGATGGTTCAGCTGCCGCTGTGCTCGCCGTGCATGGCCCGGCGCTACCGATGCGATGTGGGATACCGACGGCTGGTCAGCCCAGCAGCGAACTCTCGCCGCGGCTCTTGCCGCCGCCCTGCGGCGCGGCCATCCACATGCGGCCGGCCAGGCGCGAGAACGGCAGCGACTGCAGCCAGACCTTGCCTGGCCCGGTCAGGGTGGCCAGGAACACGCCCTCGCCACCGAACAGCACGCTTCGGATGCCTTTGACCCGGCGCACGTCCATGTCCACGGTCGGGTGGTAGGCGACGATGCAGCCGGTATCGACGTCCAGGCGTTCGCCGGCGGCCAGCTCACGCTCGACCACGCAGCCGCCGGCATGGATGAACACCCAGCCATCGCCTTCAAGCTTCTGCATGATGAAGCCCTCGCCGCCGAACAGGCCGGTCATGATCTTGCGCTGGAACTGCACGCCGATCTGCACGCCGCGCGCGCCCGCCAGGAAGCTGTCCTTCTGGCAGATCAGGCGCCCGCCGTGCTGGTCCAGCTTCATCGCCAGCACGGTGCCGGGATAGGGCGCGGCGAAAGCGACCTTGCCGCGGCCCTGGCCGGTCTGCGTGTAGACGGTGGCAAACAGGCTTTCACCGGTCAGCACGCGCTTGCCGGCCGCCATCACCTTGTCCATGAAACCGCCACTCTGGCCGCTGCGCGCGCCGCCGCCGAAGACGGTGTCCATCTGCACCGAGGCATCCTTGAACATCAGCGCGCCGGCCTCGGCCACCGCGCCTTCGCCGGGATCCAGCTCGATTTCCACGAACTGCATTTCATGGCCGACGATGCGGAAGTCGATGCGGTCGGCGCGGCCACCGGTTGACGCTGCTGCGGCTGCAGGGGTGACTGCAGGCATCGGCGGCGGAGCCGCGGTGCCGGTGCCGGCCTGCTGCATCGCGGCGATTTCGGACACCGATGTCCACCCTGTCATGCCCTGGCACCACGCCAGCGCGCGCGGATTGGCCTGGGCGAAGCGGCGCGCAGCCTCCTCGTCGAACGGACCTACACGGTCGGCCTGGCCGGGAGCATGGAAGTACCACTGGGTCATCGCAGCAGGTCCGTTGCGGGGGGAAAACCCCGAGTCTAGCGGCAGCGTCCGGCGGCGCGCGAGGCGGCCATGAACGATCGGCATTTGCGAGGGAGGTGCTGTATTGCAACAATTATCTGGTAGCGCCGTTTTACCACCCCTCCAAACACAGCCTACCGCCATGTCTCCGACCCGTACTTCCCGTGGCCGCTCTCCGGTCGCGCGCCCGCTCGTTGTCGCTCTTTCCGCCCTGCTGCCGCTGGTAGCAGCCGCCCAGGAAACCCCCGCCGCCAAGGATCCGGTCGCCCTCGATGCGCTGCAGGTGACGGCACAACGTCGTGTCGAGAACGCCAAGGACGTGCCGGTTGCGATCAGCGCGATCCAGGGCGAAAAGCTCGACGTGCTCGGTTCGGCGGGCGATGACATCCGCTTCCTTGCTGCGCGCGTGCCGAGCCTCAACATCGAGTCGTCCTACGGCCGTGCCTTCCCGCGCTTCTACATCCGCGGCCTGGGCAACACCGATTTCGACCTCAATGCATCGCAGCCGGTCTCGCTGGTGTACGACGATGTGGTGCAGGAAAGCCCGCTGCTGAAGGGCTTCCCGCTGTTCGACCTGGCCGGCGTGGAAGTGCTGCGCGGCCCGCAGGGCACCCTGTTCGGGCGCAACACCCCGGCCGGCGTGGTCAAGTTCGATTCGGCGCGGCCGTCGCAGGATGCCGATGGCTACGTGCGCGTGGGCTACGGCAGCTACAACAGCTGGAACGTGCAGGGCGCCTACGGCGGCCCGCTGACCGACCGCTGGTCCGCACGCGTGTCGGCCATCTACCAGCGTCGAGACGACTGGGTCGACAACACCCGTGCCGGTGCGCCCAACAGCGGTTTCGAAGGCTATGACGAAGCTGCCGGCCGCGTGCAGTTCCTGTACGAAGGCGATGACTTCGAAGCGCTGTTCAACCTGCACAAGCGCAAGCTCAACGGCACCGCGCGCCTGTTCCGCGCCAACATCATCGAGAAGGGCGGCAACGCGCTGGTCGAGAACTTCGACCGCGACAAGGTCGCCAACGACGGCGTCAATTTCTCCGACCTGGAAACCTGGGGCGGCAGCGCGCGCCTGCAGTGGAACCTCGGTTCGGTGACCCTGCATTCGATCACCGGCTACGAGACCGCCGAATCGCTCAACCGCGGCGACATCGACGGTGGCTACGGCGCCGCGTTCCTGGGTGCAGGCAACTCCGGCCCGGGCCTGATTCCGTTCTCGTCCGAGTCGGCCGACGGCCTGCCGCACCACCGCCAGTGGACCCAGGAATTCCGCGTGGAATCCAACGAATGGGGCCGCTTCGACTGGCAGGCCGGCGTCTTCTACTTCGATGAAGACGTCACCATCAACAACTTCAACTACGACTCGCTGACCCCGGGCAACCCGCAGACCGGCCACGTCGTGCAGCAGCAGCGCAACAAGGCATGGGCGGTGTTCGCCTCGGGCGACTTCGATGTCACCGACCGCTTCAAGCTGCGTGCCGGCGTGCGCTATACGCAGGACAAGAAGGACTTCAGCGCCAGCGTGCTGCAGGCCGTGCCGTTCGGCACCCCGGTCAGCGGTCCGTACCTGGCCAACACCGACGTCAACGACGTCAGCTGGGATGTCAGCGGCGTGTACAAGCTGACCGACAACGTCAATGCCTACGCACGCGTGGCCAAGGGCTTCCGCGCACCGTCGATCCAGGGTCGCCTGGCGTTCGCACCGGGCCTGTCGCAGGCCGATTCGGAGAAGGTGATTTCGTACGAAGCCGGCATCAAGGCCGACCTGTTTGAACGTCGTGCGCGCCTGGGCTTCAGCGTGTTCCGCTATGACGTGGACGGCCAGCAGCTGATCGCCGTCGGTGGCACCAACAACACCGCCACCCTGCTCAACGCCGACAAGACCATCGGCCAGGGCGTGGAG
The DNA here is from genome assembly GCF_052665395.1 of Stenotrophomonas sp. 3(2025). Classification (NCBI taxonomy): domain Bacteria; kingdom Pseudomonadati; phylum Pseudomonadota; class Gammaproteobacteria; order Lysobacterales; family Lysobacteraceae; genus Stenotrophomonas; species Stenotrophomonas sp. 3(2025). Next base: position 125,296 of record NZ_JBQOIF010000003.1, read on the forward strand.
CTGGACCTGGAAGCCTACCTGGCCGACAACGTGCTGCTGACCTTCGGCAGCAGCTACAACGACACCGAGATCAAGGACAAGAACCTGGCGGTGGCGGTCTGTGGCGGCGGCTGCACCATCACCGACCCGACCACGGTCATCAATGGCGGCACCTACGCGCTGGTCAACGGCAATCCGCTGCCGCAGGCACCGAAGTGGATCCACAACGCGACCCTGCGCGTGGGCTTCCCGCTCAGCGATGGCAGCGAGCTGTATGCCTACACCGACTGGGCCTACCGCAGTGCGGTCAACTTCTTCATCTACGAGTCGCCGGAATTCCGCGGCCGCAGTTCGCTGGAAGGTGGCCTGCGCCTGGGTTACAACTGGGATTACGGCCAGTACGACGTGGCCGTGTTCGGCCGCAACCTGACCAACCAGACCCGGGTGGTCGGCGCGATCGACTTCAACAACCTGACCGGCTTCCTCAACGAGCCCCGTACCTGGGGCGTGGAGTTCACCGCGAAGTTCTGATGCGGTTGCAGCAGTAATGCAATGACGAAGGGCCGGCGCAATGCCGGCCCTTCTGTATTTCGCGTCCGCCGGGCATGGCCCGGCGCTACCCATGCGTCGCGCCCGGTAGCGCCGGGCCATGCCCGGCGAGCGCAGCGGCGGTGGATTACAAGGCGCTCTGCGGGCGCACCTTCAGCACGGCGTTCTCGGTGGCGCAGTCGTGGCTGGAATGCAGGCCGGCCTTGCGCGCAGCAGCGATCTCCCTGCGCGCGGCAAGCAGGTCGCTGTTGAACGCCGCGTTGTCATGCAGGCGGGCCACGGCGGCGGCGCCCATGAAGCGGCCTTCGAGGATGTCGCTCTGCCAGTGCACGTTGCACACCAGGCGGCTCTCGCCGTAGTTGCGGCCGCGCGCCTGGATGGCATCGGCGCGGTCCGGTGCGATCTCCGACAGGATCAATGCCCATGCCCAGCCGATCGAGGTGTGGCCGGACGGATAGGAGCCGTTGCTGCGCAGCCCCTCCTCATCCTTCGGCGAGCAGGTCGGCTCACCGTTGACCATGAACGGACGCGGGCGCTGGTACGTGTTCTTGGCAGCCTTGGTGGCAGCACTGGCGTCGATCCGGCTGCGCTCCAGCAGGCGATACAGGGCCGGGGTCTTCACTGCATCCACGTCGATGTCGGCGGCGCAGGAAAAATGGTTGGCACCTTCCGGAAAGCCAAGTTCGGCATCGACGCCGGCCTGGGCGAAACGCGGGCTGCCGCGCAGCGCACGTGCCTCGCGGCTGACCTGCTCGTCCAGCGCAAAGGCCGCCGAGCCAGCGGCCGGTGGTGCCGGCACCAGATCGATGCTGGCCGGCACTGCGGTCTTGTCCAGGTAGCCCACGGCCTTGGTGGTGACGTTGGCTTCGACGGCGGTCGGTTTGCTGGTGGTGGTGGCGGCGCAGCCGGCCAGCGACAACGCGATGGCCAGGCCCAGCAGCGGCCGGGCAGGGGGGAGGATCGACGACATGGGCAGACTCGGGCAGGGAACTCGCCGGCCATGATCGCAGCCTCGATTGCCGGCCGCAGCGTCCATCGGTCATACGGCCAGACCCGGCATGGTCCCGCTGCACTGGATGAAAACGGTCATCAATTGTCGGCAATCTGCTGAATCCGGGCGCAGCGCACGGACTTTCACGCGCTGCCGCCATGAGCATCAGGTCACAGCCGGGCCGGGGGGATCCGCTGAAAGGGAGAGACGCGATGCGCAGCACCGCAACAGGAAGTACCGTTCTGGCCCTGCTCCTTGGGGTGGCGACCGTACCGGCGCAGGCCGCCGATGTGTACGGCGTCGCCTTCGTCCACGGCACCGGCGCGCAGACCAATGCCACGCAGGACTACTGGCAGCCGGCGATCATCGACACCGTCCGCCAGGGCCTGCCGAACAGCAGCAACTACGTGGTCATCAACTGCGACTTCACCCAGTACATGTGGAAGCCGGAAGCGGCCGGCTGCCTGGCCAACCAGCTCACCGGCTTCATCGACAGCCGGGGCATCACCCAGCTGGTGGTGATCACCCATTCCAACGGCGGCAACGTGATGCGCTGGATCCTGTCCAATCCCACCTACGACAGCCGCTACCCGAAGATCATCAACCGGCTGCGCAAGGTCACTGCGCTGGCGCCCTCCTCGGCAGGTACGCCGCTGGCCGACGCCGTGCTCAACGGCAACACCTTCGAGACCTCGCTGGGCTGGCTGCTGGGCTACAAGAACGATGCCGTGCGCATGCAGCAGGTGGGACACATGGCCACCTACAACGCGCAGAACCTGTACGGCACCGCCGGCCGCCCGGCCCTGCCCAGGCCGTTCCGCGCAGTGGTCGGCAGCGATGTCGAATCGGCGGTGTGGGACAGCAACAGCTACTGCGGCGGCTACTCCGCCAATGTCGGCCTGGAGTTCACCCAGAACTGGCTGTCGTCGTGCTCGGACGGTTTCCTGGAGTGCAGCAGCCAGAAGGCGGCCGGCACGCTGTGGTTCACCGACAAGGCGCGTACCCAGGGCGCCGAGCCGCTCAGCCACAACCAGAGCCGCCGTGAGTGCTTCGGCCTCGGCAGCCTCCTGCGCAACGACCTGACCCAGTGAGGGAGATGACCATGACGATCCATTCCACCTTGCTGGCTGCCGCCGTGCTGGCGGTCCTTTCCACTGCATCGGCGCAGGCCGCGCAGCCGCTGCGTGTTGCCGCTGGCGACCAGATTCCCGCCGGCCTGGTTGCCGCGCCGCTGCCTGCCGATGAAAGCGAGCACGCGCCGCTGGCCTTCGCCTGGGCACTGGACCCGGCACAGCCACTGCAAACTCCCGGTCCCCAGGCTGCGATCAGCCGCAGCTACTGGCAGCAGGTCGACGCTGCCGAACTGCAGCGCGGCCTGGAGCTGCCCCTGAGCGCACCGGATGCGGTGATCCAGCTCAGCCCGGCGCCGGGCGCGCGCGCGCTGCCGGCAAGCTCGCTGCAGGTACGTGACCCGGCGGGGCGCAGCAGCGTCGCGCGCAGTGTCGATGCACGCCAGCTGCAGGATGCGGGCATGCCGGTCGGCGATGGCAGCAGCATGCTGCGCACCGGTACCACCAGCGCGGCCGGTGTTTACCGCCTGCAGAGCGCGCAGGCGCAGGGCCGCTATGTGGTGCAGGTGCTGGAGCCCAACAGCCCGCTGCGGTTGGAAGTGCAGGCCAGCCAGACGCAGGTGCTGGCCGGAGGCAACGTCCAGCTGCAGGCGCGTCTGCTGGAAGACGGTGCCAGCGCGGCGACGTTGCGCACACGGCGTGACAGCCTCGGCGGCGAAGCGCTGCTGGTTGCACCCGATGGCCGCAGCTGGCCGCAGCGGTTGCTGCGCACCACCGATGGCAGCCTGCGTGCACAGGTAAGGATTCCGGCCGAGGCCAGCAACTCGCAGGGTTTGTGGGAACTGCAGGTGTTCGCCCAGGCTGACGGCGTGCTGCGCGATGGCAAGGTCGCCTTCGCAGTGGCCAGGCCGACTGCCCGCTTCGTCGGCCAGGCCATGCCCGATCCCTCCAGCCGCCAGGTCAGCCTGCCGTTGCAGGTGGCCGCCGCCGGCCGCTACGAGGCGCGCGGCACCCTGTATGCCACCGCAGCCAACGGCCAGTTGCAGCCGGTGGCGCAGGCGCATGCCGCAGCGTGGTTCGATGGCCCGGGCCGCGGCGCGCTGGTACTGCCCTTCGACCAGGCCGCGTTGCCTGCCGGCTTCGGTGCGCCCTATGAACTGCGCGACCTGCAGCTGCAGGACCAGAGCCGGATGGCGCCCATCGAGTCGCGCGCGCTGGCGTTGCGGTTCTGAAGCAGGGCGTGGCGGGCCGGACGTCCGGCCCGCCACAGACGCGGTGTCACCCCGCGTACGCGGTCAGCCGTCCTTCCTGTTCCACCACCGTGATCGCGCCGCCGAACACGGCCGACAGCGGTTCGTCGCGCAGCAGCTCGGCGCGCGCTCCATCGGCCACCACGCGGCCGTCGCGCAGCAGCACCACGCGCTCGATCTCGGGAATCACTTCCTCGATGTGGTGGGTGACCAGCACCAGGGTGATGCCCTGCTGCGCAAGCACGCGCATGGTGGCGATCAACTGCTGGCGGGCTACCAGGTCCAGCCCGGTGGAGGGTTCATCCAGCAGCAGCGCCTGCGGCCGGTTGACCAGCGCGCGGGCGATCAGCACGCGGCGGGTCTCGCCGGCCGACAGTTCGGCGTAGGCACGTTCGCGCAGGCCCGACGCACCGGTCATCGCCAGCGTCTCGTCCACCCGCGTGCGCATATCGGCGGTGACTTCGCGGAAGGCCGGCACCACGTAGCTGGCGAAGAACCCCGACAGCACCGCCTGCTCCACCGTCAGCCCCGGCATGTCGGCCAGGTTGCTGCTGAGGTCGCCGGTGACGATGCCCAGCTGCGAACGCAGCCGGTCGACCTGCCAGCGGTTCTGCCCCAGCACCTTCACCGCCACCGTGCCGTCGGCCTGCGCCAGCGGGTACAGCTCGCGGGTGATCAGCTTGATGAAGGTGGACTTGCCACAGCCATTGGGGCCGAGCAGGGCGGTGTGCTGGCCCTGCGCGATGCGCAGGCTCAGCCCGTGCAGGACTTTCACCTGCCCGCGCATCACGCTGGCGCGGTCCAGTTCGATCAAGGGTGGCAGGTCCCCGGCGGACGGGGCTGCGGCGCGGGTGCGCGGATCAAGGCTCGACAACACGGGTCCCCAACTGTGAACGAAGCCACGGAATGGCGCTGCCAATCCAGCGGTGCGAGGTGCAGTTTGCAACGCAAGCGCCCATGATGTCTTCCATACCCGTGTTGCTCTGGAGCGCCGCCATGCCTGATGCCCTGATGTCCTTGCTGACCGGTGGCGTACTGGGCCTGGGCTGGTGGCAGCTGGCCCTGGTGCTGCTGGTCTTCACCCAGCTCACGATCTTCTCGGTCACCCTCTACCTGCACCGCAGCCAGGCGCACCGGGGCGTGGACTTCCACCCGGTGGTCGCGCACTTCTTCCGCTTCTGGACCTGGCTGACCACCTCGATGATCACCAAGGAGTGGGTGGCGATCCATCGCAAGCACCACGCCAAGGTGGAAACCGAGGACGACCCGCACAGCCCGGTTACCCGCGGGATCGGCCAGGTGTTCTGGCGCGGCGTGGAGCTGTACCGCCAAGCACGCGGCATGCGCGAGGACATCGAACAGTACGGTCGCGGCACTCCGGACGACGCGATCGAGCGCCGCCTCTACACCCCGTATGCAACCCTCGGCCCGGTGCTGCTGTTTGCCATCAACACGGTGCTGTTCGGCCTGCCGGGCGTCGCCCTGTGGGCGATCCAGATGGCGTGGATCCCGTTCTGGGCCGCCGGCGTGGTCAATGGCCTGGGCCACTGGTGGGGCTATCGCAACTACGAGTCGGCCGACACCTCCACCAACCTGACGCCGTGGGCGTTCTGGATTGGTGGCGAGGAACTGCACAACAACCACCATGCGTTCCCCAGCTCGGCGCGCTTTGCGATGCGGCGCTGGGAATTCGACATCGGCTGGAGTGCGATCCGCCTGCTGCAGGCATTGCGCCTGGCCAAGGTCCTGCGTGTCGCGCCGGCCATGGACGTGCGCCCGAACATCGCCGTGCCCGACGCCGATACCCTGAAGGCACTGCTGTCGCATCGCTTCCAGGCGATGACCGACTACCAGCGCAACGTGTTCATGCCCGCACTGCGCGAAGAAGCGCGATACGCGGGTGCCAAGCTGCGCCGGTTGCTGCCGCGCCGGCTGCGCCGTGGCCTGGTCAACGACGGCCGCTGGTTGAAGCCGGACAGCCGCGCCCAGCTCAGCGAATGGGTCGCCCAGCGCCCGCGCATCCGCACCCTGGTGGACTACCGCGCACGCCTGGCGACGCTGCTGGAAGCACGCGGCCACGATGCCGCCGAGCGCCTGCGTCAACTGCAGGCCTGGTGCCGCGAGGCCGAGGAAAGCGGCATTGCCGCGCTGCAGGCCTATGCCGCGCGACTGAAGGGCTACACCCTGGTGGGCGGATGAGGGCTGCGCTGACGGCATTGCTGCTGGCCGCCGTGTGCGCACCTGCCGTGCAGGCCCAGGTCAGCGACACTGCCAGCTACCTGCAGCGCATGGACAGCGATGGCGACGGCAGGGTCAGTGAAGCCGAGTACCTGCAGTGGATGCTGTACGCCTTCGATCGCATGGACCGCAATGGCGATGGCGTGCTGACCGCCGACGAACTGCCCGGCGGCAAGGGCAGGGCCATCACCCGCCAGCAGCAGCGGCAGGTGATCATGCAGCGCTTCCACAAGCAGGACGCCAACGGTGACGGGTTCCTGGATGCACGGGAACTGGCTGCACCGCCGCGCTGAGCGGCGATCATGACGGTCGTACCGCTGCAAGGAAAACCCCGCCATGGATGACCGCATCGACGATGAACTGATGGAGGAGTGGGCGGCATTCTGCGCTGGACGCAGCGAGCAGGAGGACTGGTATTTCTCCGGCCTGCTGCAGGGTGTGACCGGGCCGGAGATGCTGGCCGCGGTGTTCGCAACGTTCCCGCATGCCGATGAACTGCGTGCGCGCGCACTGGACGTGCTCGGTGCCGGTCACTGGGGCGACCACCTGTACCTGCAGCCGGCCCACGTGGGCGATACGCAGGCGTTGGCCCGCGCCGCGCGCGCCTGGCTGGATGAGCTGGCCAGGGTGGCGGGTGCTGCCGGCGAGCCCGCGCTGCAGGCGACGTTGCGCGATGTGCCGGTGGTCGAAGCCCCCGCCGACCGTCTGCAGGCGGCCTGGAGCGGGTCGGGGCCAGCGGCCTACCTGCACGATGTCATCTGCGATGAGGTGCGCCAGGCGCGTACGCTCGACGGCCCGCAGATGAACGCACTGGACGAGGCGCTGTACCACCTTGCCTCCGATCTCTACCTGGGCTGGTACATCGCCCAGCCGCTGGCCCCGGCCTCGGTCGACTTCGGGCCCTATCTGGCGTTCTGGCGGCTGGGTGGGCGTGGTGCATTGGTGGAAGGTGCCTTCCTGGTCGAAGCGCCCGCCGCGGACGTGTAGGGCGCCTCAGCCGCTGCCCAGCGCATCGCCCTGTAGCGCCGGGCCATGCCCGGCGGCGTCGCGTGGTGGGGCGTAGAATCGTCCCATGCCCGAACTGCCCGAAGTAGAAACCACCCGCCGTGGCCTGGCGCCACACCTGCAGGGCCGCCGCGTGCACGGGGTGATCCTGCGCCGTGCCGACCTGCGTTGGCCGATTCCAGCGGAAGTGGCCGAGCTGCTGCCCGGCCAGCGCATCGAAGAGGTGCGCCGCCGCGCAAAGTACCTGCTGCTGGATACCGCCATCGGCAGCGCCGTGCTGCACCTGGGCATGTCCGGCAGCCTGCGCGTGCTGCCCGGCGACACCCCGTTGCGCGCGCATGATCATGTGGACATCAGCCTGGACAACGGCCGCCTGCTGCGCTTCAACGACCCGCGCCGCTTCGGCAGCCTGCTCTGGCAGCCGGCCGGCGAGATCCACCCGCTGCTGCAGGGGCTGGGCCCGGAGCCGCTGGACGATGCCTTCGACGGCGACTACCTGTTTGCCCGCAGCCGCGGCCGCAGCGCACCGGTGAAGACTTTCCTGATGGACCAGGCGGTGGTGGTCGGGGTGGGCAACATCTATGCCGCCGAGAGCCTGTACAAGGCGGGGATCAGCCCGCTGCGCGAGGCCGGCAAGGTCACCCGCGAGCGCTATCGGCGGCTGGCCACGGCAGTGAAGCAAACGCTGGACTACGCCATCACCCGCGGCGGCACCACCCTGCGCGATTTCATCAGCCCCGACGGCGCGCCGGGCTACTTCGAGCAGGAACTGCTGGTCTATGGCCGCGATGGCCTGCCGTGCCCCGGCTGCGGCCGCCCGCTCAAGCACGCCATGATCGGCCAGCGGGCAAGCGTGTGGTGCAGCCGCTGCCAGCGCTGAACGTCTTCATGCGCTGCACACGCGCAGCGCTATAGTCCAGCCGACATCCGCTGCGGGGGAGCGTTGGCGATGGACGAAGGCCCGGATATCACCGTATGGCTGGATGCTGCGCGCGGTGGCGACCGCGCCGCGCTCGACCGCGTGCTGACCACCCTGTACCAGGAACTGCACAGCATGGCCCGGCGCCAGCTGGCCGGGCAGCAGGGACGCACCCTGGATGCGACCTCGCTGGTCCACGAGTCCTACCTGAAACTGCTGGGCAGCCGCGGTGCGGCGCGCTTCGAGGACCGTGCGCACTTCTTCGCCTATGCGGCGTCGGCGATGCGCAGCGTGGTCGTCGATTACGCGCGCAACCGGCTGGCGCGCAAGCGCGGTGGCGACCTCAAGCGGGTGGCCGAGATTCCCGAGAACAGCAGCAGCGGCGTGCGCCTGGACGAGGATCTGCTGGCCCTCGATGTTGCATTGGAACGCCTGCAGGCCGTCGATGCGCACCTGGCCAGGGTGGTGGAGCTGCGCTACTTCGCCGGCTTGTCCGAACTGGAGATCGCCGAACTGAGCCAGCGCTCGGAGCGCAGCATCCGTCGCGACTGGCAGAAAGCGCGGCTGTTCCTGCTGGCCGCGATGCGCAGCGACTGACCCCAGGCCGAACCCACCGATGGACGCCGCCCGCTGGCAGCAATTGTCGTCCTGGCTGGACCAGCTGCTCGAGCTGGCACCCGCCGCCCGCCAGCTGCGCCTGCAGCGCGTGAGCGCGCAGGACCCGACGCTGGGCCGCGAGCTGGAATACCTGCTGCAGCAGGAGGCCGACAGCCACGAGTTCATGGCCCAGCCCTTGTGGACCGCTACACCGCCAGGCCGCGCCGGAAGCGAGGTCGGGCCGTATCGGCTGCTGCATCCGCTCGGCGAAGGCGGCATGGGCGAGGTCTGGCTGGCCGAGCGCTGCGATGGCCTGTACCAGCGCCAGGTTGCGCTGAAGCTGCTGCGCAGTGGCGTGGCCGATCCGGGCCTGCGCCAGCGCTTCGGCCGCGAGCGGCAGATCCTGGCCCGCCTGCAGCACCCACACCTGGCACAGCTGCTGGACGCCGGGGTGGACCAGCACGGGCAGCCCTACCTGGCGCTGGACTACGTGGAAGGCGAGCCGATCAGCGACTACTGCCGGCGCCTGCAACCGCCGCTGGAAACACGGCTGCAGCTGATGCTGCAGGTCTGCGCGGTGGTCAGCCATGCGCATGCCAACCTGGTGGTGCACCGCGACCTCAAGCCCTCCAACATCCTGGTACGCGCCGATGGCACGGTGAAACTGCTCGACTTCGGCATCGCCAAGCTGCTCGACCACGACGATCCGAACGCGGCCCATCCGGCTACCGAAATCCGCGCGTTCACCCTGCACTACGCCGCGCCGGAGCAGGTGCGTGGCGAGGCGGTGACGACCCTGACCGATGTCTATTCGCTGGGCGTGGTGCTGTTCGAGGTGGTCACCGGGCACAAGCCCTATCGCCTGCGCCGGCACAGCGATGCGGAATGGGAGCGCTCGATCCTGGATGTGCAGGCACCGCGTGCCTCGGCGCTGCTGCAACGGCTGGCCGCCGAGCCGGGGGCACCGAGACGGGCGCTGCTGCGGCAGGCAAAGCGACTGCGTGGCGATCTGGACCTGCTGCTGGAAAAGGCCCTGCAGAAAGACCCGGAGCAGCGCTACAGCTCGGCCGAAGCACTGGCCGGCGACCTGCGCCGCTACCTGCAGGGGCAGCCGATCCAGGCGCGACCGCCGGGCGTGGGTTACCGGGTGCACAAGTACATCGGCCGCCATCGCTGGGGCGTGGCGCTGGCCGGGCTGGCTGCCCTGGCCCTGCTGGGGACCACGTCCTTCGCACTGTGGCAGTTGCGCCAGGCGCGGGCGGAAATGGCGCGTGCGCAGGCCATGCAGGATTTCACCGTCGGCCTGTTCGACAAGGCGGCCAGCCAGCGCCACGGTCATTTTGACGTGCCGCAGCTGCTGGCCACCGGCCAGCAACGGGGCGAAGCCGAACTGGCTGACCAGCCGCTGGCGCTGGCCGAGCTGCAAGGGGTGATTGGCCGCCTGCGCATCGGCCTGGGCGACTACCAGCTGGCGCTGCAGACCCTGGACCAGCAGCGCCAGCTGCTGCAGGAGGTGGGCGAGGTGCCGCCGGCGCTGCAGATCGAGGCGGTGACCCAGCGCGGGCGCGCACTGCGCATGCTCGGGCGCGGACGCGAGTGCCTGGCGCACCTGCAGCCACTGCAACCGCTGGCGGCCAGCCAGGCGGCGGTATTGCCGGCGGCCGTTGCCGAATTCCACAGCCAGCTTGGGCGTTGCCAGGCCCAGCTGGGTGACGCCGATGCGGCGCGACGTTCGTTCCAGCAGGCGCTGGCGCTGCGCCACCAGGGAATGGTCGAGCGCTTCGGGCGTGCTGAGTCACTGGCCGATCTGGCCGCCTTGGACGCTACTGCCGGGCGCCTGCCGGCCGCGCTGGCCGGGTACCGGCAGGCGCTGGCCCTGCTCGGCCAACGCGCCGATGCCAGCAGCCCGCAGGTGATCAGCCTGCATCGCCAGCTGGGCGATGTGCTGGCCCGGCAGGGCGACACGCAGGCGGCAGCGGCCGAGCTGGAGCTGGCCTGGCAGGCGGCACAGGATGCATGGGGGCCGCGCCACCCGGAGGCACTGGTGGTCCGCCGCGCACGCGCGCTGCTGGCCCTGCAGCGCGGCCAGCACGCGCTGGCCGGCCAGGAACTGCGGCAGGTGCAGGCACAGCTCCTCGGCGTCCTGGGCCCGGATCATCGCGAGATCGGCTACGGCGAGTTCGCCCTGGGGAAGTGGGCCAGCGCCAGCGGCAATCCCTCGGCAGCAGCAGCGCACTATGCCCGCGCGGTGGCGATCTGGCGCCAACCGGATCACGTCGCCCTGCTGCCGCAGGCGCTGCTGGCACAGGGGCAGGTCCTGCAGCAGGCCGGCCAGATCGCGCAGGCCCGCACCGTGCTGACCGAGGCACGGCAGTTGCTGCTGGCCCAGCGTGGTCCGCAGGCACCGGCCCTGCAGGAGCTTGATGCCCGCCTTGCGGCATTGGCGCAGGCTGAACAAGGTATCGAGTCCACCGCTGCCCGTTAACGTTTGTCTGCCTATGATGGCCGACCTTCCCTTTGCTCCCGCGCCTGCATGCAACGACGCGACTTCATCCGCAATGCCTCCCTGGCCCTGGCCGCCTTCGGCCTGCCGTCACTGCCGGCCTGCGCGGCCAGCAAGAGTGGCCAGCTTGGGCTGCGCCGGCTTGGCCAGCCGCAGCCGTTCGATTTCGCCACCCTGAAGGGCCAGGCGCGCGCGCTGGCACAGGCGCCCTACCAGAGCCACAAGCGGGTGCTGCCGGGCAAGCTGGAGGCGCTGGACTGGGATCAGTACCAGTCGATCGGCTACCGCCAGGACCATGCCCTGTGGGCCGACCAGCCGGGAAAATTCCAGGCAAAGTTCTTCCACCTGGGCCTGTATTTCCATTCGCCGGTGCGCATGTTCGACGTGGTCGACGGCAAGGCGCAGGAGCTGGCCTACGACGGTGCCGCGTTCAACTACGGCAAGAGCGGGTTGAAGAATGGTGAGCTGCCGGCCGACCTCGGCTTTGCCGGGTTCCGGCTGAACACGCGCAAGGACACCGACCGCGATTTCGCCGCGTTCCTGGGTGCCAGCTACTTCCGCGCAGTGGGCAAGGAAGGCCAGTACGGCCAGTCCGCGCGTGGCCTGGCCATCGACACCGGCATGGGCAAGCCGGAGGAATTCCCCGACTTCATCGCCTATTACCTGGAACAGCCTGCGGCCGACTCGGACACCATCATCGTCTATGCGCTGCTGGATTCGCCCAGCGTGGCCGGCGCCTATCGCTTCGCCGTCACCAACGGCGATGTGCTGCTGATGGACATCGACAGCGCGTTGTACCCGCGCAAGACCATCGAGCGGCTGGGCATCGCCCCCTGCACCAGCATGTACCAGGTGGGCGAAAACGACCGCCGCATGGGTTGGGACTGGCGCCCGGAAATCCACGATACCGACGGCCTGTCGCTGTGGACCGGCGCTGGCGAATGGATCTGGCGGCCGCTGGTGAACCCGCGCAACCTGCGCTTCAACATGTTCGTCGACCGCAATCCGCGTGGCTTCGGCCTTCTGCAGCGTGACCGCAACTTCGACCATTACCAGGACGACGGCGTGTTCTACGAGAAGCGTCCGTGCCTGTGGGTGGAACCGAAGGGCGACTGGGGCGAGGGCTCGGTGCAGCTGGTGGAGATTCCCACCGTCGACGAAACCTTCGACAACATCGTGGCCTTCTGGAATCCGAAGGACAAGCCGCAGCCGGGCCAGGAACTGCTGGTCGGCTACCGCCTGTACTGGGGCGCGCAGCCGCCGGCGCACACGCCGCTGGCCCACTGCGTGGCAAGCCGCACCGGCCTGGGCGGGGTGATCGGCAAGAAGCGCGAGTACTTCTCGTGGCGCTTTGCGGTTGATTTCGAAGGCGGCGAACTGGCCAGCCTGATCGACAAGGCCGACGTCGAAGCGGTTGTCGAAACCAGCCGTGGCCGGGTGGAGATCGTCTCGGCGCGGCCGCTGCGCGAGATCAAGGGTTACCGCGCGATGTTCGACCTGGTGCCGCCGGAGGGCAGCAGCGAGCAGATCGACATCCGCCTGTACCTGCGCAGTGGCGGCAAGACCCTCACCGAAACCTGGCTGTACCAGTACAGCCCGCCGCCGGCTGGTGCGCCGGAGCGCACGCTGTACTGACGCAGAGCGGTGCCGGACAAGCGCCGGCACCCTTGATTCAGGGCTTGCTGTCGGTCGCGTGCGACTGGGTCGGCACGCCCACTTCCACCGTGCCACGGCGGATCTTCATCCAGGTTTCGTCCTGCCAGCGCTCGTACTGCTTCGGATCCCAGTACTTTGGGTCATACAGGCGGTCGGCCTTGATCGTGCGGGAGATGCCGCCGTCCATGTAGACGATGTCCACGTTGTTGGACATCGAGCCTACGCGGCTGCCGGTCATCTCGCGCCGTCCCTTCCTCAACACTTCGGCCATGCGCGGGCGGGCGACCTCATCGCCATACTCTGCACGCAGCGCGCTCACCTGCGCCCGTGCGGCGTCGTGCTGTTCCAGCGGCAGGGTCGCCCAGTACTCGTTGCGCAGGTCCACGAACAGCGGGTAGCCGCGCTCGGCTGCCACTTCCATCCACGCATAGGCCATGACCGGATTGCGCGGCTGTTCAACGCCATACCAGTACATCTCGCCCAGGTAGCCCTGCGCGGGTTTGTCGGCATAGCGTGCGGCCAGCCGGAAGTTGTCCATCGCGCCATTGACGTCGTTGCGGCGCAGGGCGTTGACGCCCCACTGCCGGTACATCATGTCCGGATGGCTGTCCATGAAACCGGCGCCGATCACGGCCGCATCCTCTTCACCGGACGGGCGCTCGGCCGCAGTGGCCAACAGGGGCAGGAACAACACGGAAAGCAACAGCAGGGCGGGGCGCATGACGGACATCCAGTTCGGCAGCAGGTAGTGCCGCAGCCTAGGCCCGACCACGCGGCCTTGTAAACCGCAGGACGTCATGGCCCGTGAAGGGCCATGCCCTACAGCGGCAGCGGTGCCTGCGCCGGATCGATCCGCCCCTCGCCACGGGTGATCTTCTTGAACTCGGCGCGGCTGACCGACACGTAGCGCTCGTTGCCGCCGATCTCCACCTGCGGGCCGTCCTGCACCGCATGGCCATGTTCGTCCACGCGCACGGTCATGGTCGCCTTCTTGCCACTGTGGCAGATCGTCTTGATCTCCTGCATCTCGTCGGCCCAGGCCAGCAGGTACTGGCTGCCCTCGAACAGCTCGCCGCGGAAATCGGTGCGCAGGCCGTAGCACAGCACCGGGATGCGCAGCTGGTCGACTACCTCGCTGAGCTGCCAGACCTGGCTGCGGCTGAGGAACTGCGCCTCGTCCACCAGCACGCAGCCCAGCGGCCCGTTGGCCTGCAGATCCTGGCTGACCCACTGCTGCAGGTCGGTGTCGCGTTCGAAGGCCATGCCGTCGGCGCGCAGGCCGATCCGCGAAGCGACCACGCCCGCGCCGGCACGGTCGTCCAGGCGCGGGGTCAGGATCGCCACGCGCATGCCGCGCTCGCGGTAGTTGTGCGCGCTCTGCAGCAGGGTGGTGGTCTTGCCGGCGTTCATCGCCGAATAGTAGAAATAGAGCTTGGCCATCGGCCGATTGTACGACGCCACCCGGCGCCGGCCGAAGCCGTTCAGCAAGCCCACCGGCCGGCGGCTGTGGCCGCCACCAACGCCCGCTACAATCGCACCCCAATGCACGGTCTCAATCCCCCCCAAGCTGCCGCCGTCCTCCACATTGAAGGACCGCTGCTGGTGCTCGCCGGCGCCGGCAGCGGCAAGACACGCGTGATCGTGGAAAAGATCGCCCACCTGATCAGCTGTGGCCGCTACCCGGCCAAGCGCATCGCCGCGATCACCTTCACCAACAAGTCGGCCAAGGAAATGCGCGAGCGCGTGGCCAAGCGCCTGCGCGAGCAGGATGCCGATGAAGTGACCATCTGCACCTTCCATGCGCTGGGCCTGAAGTTCCTGCAGATCGAGCATGCCGCCGTCGGGCTCAAGCGCGGTTTCTCGATCTTCGATGCCGATGACGCGGCCGCGCAGATCAAGGACCTGATGTACGGCGCCAAACCGGACGACATCGAGGACATGAAGAACCTGGTGTCGCGCGCCAAGAACGCCGGCCTGTCGCCGGAGCAGGCGATGGCCGCTGCGCGCAGCAACCGCGAGAAGGAAGCGGCCGGCATCTACGAGCGCTACCAGTTGCGCCTGAGCGCGTTCAACGCAGTGGACTTCGACGACCTGATCCGGTTGCCGGTACAGATCCTGGAAGAGAACCCGGAGATCGCGCTGGCCTGGCGCGAGCGCATCGGCTACCTGCTGGTCGACGAATGCCAGGACACCAACGATGCGCAGTACCGCCTGCTCAAGCAGCTGGCCGGTGACAAGGGCAACTTCACGTGCGTGGGCGATGACGACCAGTCGATCTACGCCTGGCGCGGTGCCAACCCGGAAAACCTGCAGCAGATGGGGCGCGATTACCCGACGCTGGAAATCATCAAGCTGGAGCAGAACTACCGGTGTTCCAACCGCGTGCTGCGCGCGGCCAACGCGCTGATCGCCAACAATCCGCACGAACACCTGAAGAAGCTGTGGAGCGACCAGGCCGACGGCGAGCGCATCCGTGTGTGGGAGTGCCGCAACAGCGAACACGAGGCCGAGAAGGTCGCCGCCGAGATCGCGTTCGTGGCGCAGACGCGCAACGTGCCGTGGAGCGATTTCTGCATCCTGTTCCGCGGCAACTTCCAGTCGCGTCCGCTGGAAAAGGCGATGCAGCTGCTGCGCATCCCCTACCACCTGACCGGCGGCACCATGTTCCTGGAGCGCCAGGAAGTGAAGGACACGCTGGCCTGGCTGCGGCTGCTGGTGAACCCGGACGACGACACCGCGTTCCTGCGTGCGGTGCAGTCGCCCAAGCGCGAGGTCGGCGCCGGCACCCTGGCCAAGCTGGCCGAACTGGCCTCGGAAAAGGGCATGCCGATGGCGCAGGCTGCCGAAGCGATCGGCGCGCTGCAGCAGCTGCCACCGCGCGCGGCCAACAGCCTGGCGCGCTTCACCGACATCCTGCGTGACCTGCGCGCGCAGACGCGGCAGATCAGCTCCGGCGACATGATCCGCAAGGTCGCCAAGGAATCGGGCCTGCTCAGCGAGCTGCGGCAGCAGGCCAAGGAAGAAGCCAGCTACCAGCGTCGCGCCAACAACATCGAAGAACTGGCGCAGTGGTTCGAGGGTGGCCCGCGTGGTGCCACCGCGGCCGATCTGGCCGGCCAGCTGGCGCTGTTGTCGCGCAGCGACAAGGACGAAGGCGGCAACCAGGTGCGGATGATGACCATGCACGCCTCCAAGGGCCTGGAATTCCCCTATGTGTTCATCGTCGGCTGCGAGGATGGCGTGCTGCCGCACCAGGTCAGCCTGGACGAGGGCAATCTGCAGGAAGAGCGGCGCCTGCTGTACGTGGGCATCACCCGCGCCAAGATCCAGTTGTGGATGAGCTACAGCAAGCTGACCCGAAAGTTCGGCGAGCACGTGCGGCTGAAGCCGAGCCGCTTCTTCGAGGAGATCCCGGCCGAGGAGATCCAGCGCGATGGCGCCGATCCGGTGGCGGATGCGGCGCGCAAGAAGGAGCGGGCGACGGCGGGGTTGGCCGCGATCGAGGCGCTGTTCGATTGAGGATCGAAAAGCCACTAAAGCGGTATTCCAATCCGTCCGATTGACGCTTCTGGCCTTGAGCCTGCATCGGGTTAAGGCCTAGTGTGAGCGCACCCGAAGTGCGCGCCGTGTCCTTCATCGTGTCCAACGACATCCCTGCTGTTCTCACTCATACCTTCCTCGGGCTGGGCCTGGTCCTGCTTGTTTCAGCGCTTCTGGCCTACGTTGGTGCCAGGCGCTTCCTCGATGGGGCGGTCATTGCCGATGGCAGGATCACCCATGTGGATGCCGTCAGCGTTGATCGCGGTGGTTCGCGCACTTCAGGGGTGAAGTTCCTGTACTGGGTGGACTTCACTACCAGCAGCGGGCAAGTGATGCGGTTCTTCGCAGGTCGTACCCGCCATCGTGCCTACATGACGGGCGATCATGTAGATGTGCTGTACCTGCCGGACCGCCCGGACAAGGCCCTGGTGCGTTCGCTCTCATCACCCTGGGGCCTGAGCGTCATACTGGGAGTGACCGGCGGCCCATTCTTGCTGGGGGTGGGAATTCTGCACCTGCCGCAGGCGGCGAGGGCATGGCGGCGCAGGCAGCTCCTTCGCCACGGGACACGGGTGCAAGCCAAGGTCCGGGCGATCAAGCGCGATCGCGGAGTATTCTCGGGGGGAAGGCATCCGTTCGTCATCGTCTGCGCCTGGCGCGATCCTGAAACCACTCGATGGCATGTCTTCCACAGCGCGTATCTCTGGGCCGATCCCCGTGCACAGGTGAGTGGGCGTGAACTGGATGTCCATGTCATGCCGGGCAATCCGCGCTACTACCATGTCGATATCTCCTTCATTCGATCAGCGCCGGCACCTGCACGCTGATCGATCAACCCGGCCAGCACCATGCCCACCCTCCTCAGATGTTTTTTGCTGTTTTCTTTGCCGTGGGCCTGCTGATCCTTCTGGCCGCCGCCTGGCTGTTCGTGGACGTCCACCGTTTCGCGCGCAAGGCCGTTTCCGTAACCGGAACGGTGGTGGCCGTCCAGGCAGAGGATGCCCGGTCGGAAATGGAGGGGATGCCCGCACGTGACATCACCCTGCATCGCCCGGTGGTGAGGTTCCAGACCGCACAGGGGCAGATGATTCAGTTCACTGCGTCCTTTGCTACCGGGGCACCACTGTACGTGGTCGGCGAACAGGTACAGGTGCTATATCCCGGCGGCATGCCTTCCAAGGCTCGTATCCAGCACCCGGGATTGCGCTGGGGCGCACCGCTGCTGTTGGCGCTGATGGGCATGGGGTTCTGCCTGATCGCCGCATGCGTCCATCGCCTGCGCGTGCGCTACTGGCCGATCCTGTTCGGCCAGCGAGACGGGGCATGTGGCTAGGCTGGGCATCGTAGTGGCCCACTTGGCCTGAGCGTGCTGCACGGCGGGCGCTGGCGTTGCAAAATCGAGGTATTCCTTCCGGAGCCCACCCATGCATCCCATCGAAAGCGAACGCCTGCGGCTGCGCCGCCTGGAACCAGACCGGGATGCTGCGCCGATGCTGGCATTGCTCAATGATCCAGGCTTCGTGCGCTTCATCGGCGACCGCAACGTGCACAGCGAGGAACAGGCGCGGGAGTACATCGCGCTGCGCGTGCTGCACAGCTATGCCTTGAACGGGTTCGGCATGTACGCCATCGAGCGGCTGTCCGATGGCGCCTGGCTGGGCAATGCCGGCCTGGTGCGGCGTGATGGCCTGCCGGCACCGGATATCGGCTACGCGGTGCTGTCCGCATACGCGGGGCAGGGCTATGCCAGCGAGGCGGCACGGGCGGTGTTCGCGCATGCACGCGGAGCGCTGGGCCTGCACGATCTGTATGGCATCACCGACCTGGACAACGTGGTGTCCGGGAAGATCCTGCTGGGCCTGGGCATGCAGGAGCGCGGGGTGATCCAGTTGCCGGGCATCGAAAGCGCCAGCCGCTTGTATGCCACGCCGGGGGCGGCGCAGGTCTGACCCCTGATGTTGGCAGGTGCCGACCGTTGGTCGGCACGATTCAGATGCAGTGCCGACCAACGGTCGGCACCCACCCCCTCAGCTGCGCAGTTCGGCCAGCTGGGCCTGCAGCTGGGCCACCGCCGCTTCCAGTTGCGCCACGCGCTCGGCCAGGCCGGGGTCGGCCGGCTCGCCGCTGCCACTGCTGGCGTACTTCGCCGCCAATGCCGCGCCGTCCACTTCACCGCACAGCAGGTGCATGTAGCGGTCTTCGCGCTGGCCGCTGGCGCGCGGCAGCACCACCAGCAGGGCACGCTGCTGCAGGCGCTCGACGGCGTGGCGGGCTTCGTCGGCATCGGCGAAGCGGTGCAGGCGCTCGGCGCGGGTGACCAGTTCACCCAGGGTCTGTGGCCCGCGCAGCAGCAGCAGGGCCAGCAGCACGGTCTGCTGCCGGGTCAGGTCCAGCGCGCTCTGCAGGCGGTGCTCGTAACGGTCGGCGCGCGAGGAGAAGTGCTGGCGCGCCAGGCCCAGGGTCTCCAGCTGGCGCAGCGCATGCTCCACCCCGCCGGCGCTCACGTTCATCACCGGCTCGCGGGCGGTCTTCTGGTTGGCCGCCGATTGTGCGGCGTTGACGGTCAGCGGGTAGGTATCCGGGGTGGTGGCTTCTTTCTCCACCAGGCAGCCCAGCAGGCGCGCCTGTACGGCATCCAGCAGCGGAACGTCGGGGGTCTGGGCAGGGTCGGTCATGGCGGCTTCCGGAAGACAACGTGTCAACCGCCAAGCATAGCCGTCCCTGCGGCGCCTTTGCCGGTAAAATGGGGCGGTATATCTGATTGCCGGTGAATCCATGCGTCGTCCCGTTTCCCTGTCCCTGACCCTGCTCGCCACCGCGGTGCTGGGCCTGTCCGCCTGCAAGCGCGTGGAAGCGCCTGCCGAAGCCGCCACACCGCAAGCCCCGACCGCCGCCGCCAAGGCCGACGGTGCCCTCGACGCGACCGCCAACGACAACCTCAATGCCGTGCTGTGGATGCAGCGCGCGCAGGAATACAGGGCGATCACCGAGCAGACCTACCGTGCCGCCGCCGACCATCTGGACGTTGCGCTGAAGGAAGCCCACTGGGACGCGCTGGTACCGGAAGAGCGCGGCAACGAAGCCAAGGGCCTGAAGCCGGCCGTGGTGCTGGACGTGGACGAGACCGTGCTGGACAACTCGCCCTACCAGGCCCGCCTGGTGCGTGATGGCAAGGAATACGACGAACTCAGCTGGGACCAGTGGGTCGCCGAAAAGAAGGCCAAGGCCATTCCCGGCGTAGTCGATTTCGCCAAGGCTGCCAATGCCAAGGGCGTGACCCTGGTGTACATCTCCAACCGCGCCGTGCACCTGAAGGACGCGACCCTGGCCAACCTGCGCGAGCAGGGCCTGCCGGTCGCCGATGACAGCGTGTTCCTCGGCCTGGGCACCGTGGTTGAAGGGTGCGAGCAGGCCGGCAGCGAGAAGAACTGCCGCCGCCGCCTGGCCGGGCAGAAGTACCGCGTGCTGATGCAGTTCGGCGACCAGCTGGGTGACTTCGTCGAAGTGACCGCCAACACCAACGATGGCCGCGACGCGCTGCTGCAGCAGTATCACGACTGGTTCGGCGAGCGCTGGTGGATGCTGCCGAACCCGACCTACGGCGGCTTCGAGCCGGCGCAGTTCAACAACGATTACGCGCAGTCGCGGCAGGCCCGTCATGACGCCAAGCGTGCCGCGCTGGACTACGCGCCGTGAGCCGCGCCCCGCTGCCGCTGCGTGACGACGAGCGCCTGATCTTCGCGCTGGACGTGCCTGACCGTGTGCAGGCGCTGGCATGGGTCGACCGCCTTGGCGACAGCGTGGCGTTCTACAAGATCGGCATGGAACTGCTAGCCTCCGGTGAGTACTTCCAGGTGCTGGACGAACTGGCCCGCCGCGACAAGCGCGTGTTCGTCGACCTGAAGTTCTTCGACATCCCGGCCACCGCCGCGGCGGTGATCAAGCGCCTGGCGCAGTGGCCGGTCAGCTACGCGACCATCCACGGCTGGCACCCGGCGATGATGGAGGCCTGCGCGGCCGCCAACAGCGGCGACATGCGCCTGCTGGCGGTGACCGTGCTGACCTCGATGGGTCGCCCGGACCTGGCGCAGATGGGCATCGACCGCGAGCCGGTGGAGGTCGTCGTCGAACGCGCGCTGGCCGCACAGGCTGCTGGCATCGACGGCGTGATCGCCTCTGGCCAGGAAGCCGGTCCGATCCGCGCCGCGACCGGGGCCGGTTTCTCGATTGTCTGCCCGGGCATCCGCCCCGGCGGTCCGGTCGGCGATGACCAGAAGCGCACCGTGGGTGTGGCGCAGGCGTTCGCCGATGGTGCCGATGCCATCGTGGTCGGTCGTCCGATCCGCCATGCGTCCGATCCGCAGGCTGCAGCACGGGCGATCCAGCAGGAAATCGCGACGGCTCTGGCCGCGCGCTGAGCCCCGCCCCGACGGCGGTCACGCCGGCACCACGAACGCCATCCCGTCGCATGCGGGATGGCGTTCGCATTTGTGCCTGCTGCTCTGACGCACCCGACCCCAGCCGGGAAAACTGTGCGCCGCATCGCGCTGTGCGCGTGGAGCGCCCTCTATCAATCGATGCACCAGCACGGACCGCGGCCGTGCCGGTTCCAACCATCGATAGAGGAATACACGGATATGTATCGCAGCACCTCTTTGTTGTTCGGCGGCCTGTTGGCGGCTGCCATCGTCTTTCCCGCCACGGCTGCACCCCAACCCCGCGAAGCACCGCGCATCATTGGCGGCGAGGATGCCAAGCCGGGCGACTACCCGTTCATGGTCAGCATCCAGCGCCTGTCCTACGGTGACAGTGACCACGGTCGCCACTGGTGTGGCGCCACGCTGATTTCGCCCTCCTGGGTGCTGACCGCCTCGCACTGCGTCGAAGGTGATCGCCCGGATGATCTGGCCGTGCTGGGGGGCGCCACCGTGCTGTCCACCGAGCCGTCGGCGCGGTCCTCCAACATCAAGGCCATCCACATGCATCCGGCGTTCAACAGCGGCAACTCGCTGGAGCATGATGTTGCCCTGATCCAGCTCAGCGCACCGTTGGCTGACGCGCAGCCGGTCGCGCTGCGGCTGCGGCCCGATGCCAGCTATCTCAAGCCAGGCCGGGAGTTCACGGTGATCGGCTGGGGCGACACCGACATCAGTGACGGACGGCTCTATCCCACCCAGCTGCAGACGGTGCAGACCCCGTTCGTGCCCTTCGCCGAGTGCCAGCAGGCGTATGCGGGTGCGCTGTCGCGCGGCAAGGTCATCTGCGCCGGCCGCGAAGGGATCGACAGCTGCCAGGGGGATTCCGGTGGTCCGCTGCTGCTGCGTCTGCGCGAGGGCTGGACCCAGTTCGGTGTCGTCAGCTGGGGCGAAGGCTGCGCGTTGGCCGGCTACCCCGGCATTTATGCCCGAATCGCCGAAAAACATGCCGTAGATTTCATTGAAGCAGTCTGGCAACGCGATTGATCCAATAAAATCAATGATTTGAATGACATTTCATCATGTGTTGCGTTAACTTTGCGGGCAGCGTAGGATCGCCGCCATCCGGTCTTCGGGCCGGACATGCGCCACAACACTGTCCACCGGCCTTGCGCCGGTTTGAAGAGCCTGCGATCCCTGTGGTCCGGGCTCTTTTTTTGTCCGCCGGGTGCGGCAAGAGTCCATCGGCGCGGGGCGTGGATGCGCCGCGTAGTGCGTGCCATGGCAGAAACCGTGACGCCCCGGCTTGCCGCTGTCACGTCGCAGGCCGCAAGATGCGGACCGGTCCGGGGAGTCCGATTGCATGAGCGTGGTAATGCGAGGAAGGTCTGCGCGGGGATGGGGGCTGGCGGCCATGCTGCTGCTGGCCATCGCCGCGTGCCGTGAATCCGGCAGTGATCCGGCCGCCGCGCCGGCCGAACCTGTCGCTGCAGTACAGGCGATGGCGCAACGGCTGGCCGAGGACGACCTGGTCGGCTATGCAAAGCTGTCGGTGCCTCCCAGCCAGTACCAGCGCCTGCAGCAGGCCTGGGCCGACGGCCGCAGCCAGTGGCCGCTGACCGGATTGCCGCTGGGCGACCAGCTGCTGCCCATGCTGGCGGCGCTGCGTGAGCCCGGCGCCAACGTGCAGCTGCAGCGCAGTTTCGACCGCCAGCTGGCCGGCCAGGCCAGCGCCGTGCGCCAGGCCGCGCAGTCGATGGGCAACTTCGGTGTGCAGTACCTGCGGCACCAGAAGGGCTATACGCCCGGCCAGCAGGCGCACTACATCCAGCTGGTGCAGACCCTGGCCGCCTGGGCGCAGGATGCCCCGATCAGCGACCGCGCCAGAGCCCGCAGCAGCATCGCCGCCCTCGTCGGCGCCGCCGCCCAGGTGGGTTTCCAGGACGATGCCGGTCTGCAGGCCGCAGGCATGGAAGGCAGCCTGCAGCAGCTGGCGCCGTTCATCCATACGCTGAAGGCGGTGCTGGCCAGCTATGGCC
The DNA here is from genome assembly GCF_052665395.1 of Stenotrophomonas sp. 3(2025). Classification (NCBI taxonomy): domain Bacteria; kingdom Pseudomonadati; phylum Pseudomonadota; class Gammaproteobacteria; order Lysobacterales; family Lysobacteraceae; genus Stenotrophomonas; species Stenotrophomonas sp. 3(2025). Next base: position 148,047 of record NZ_JBQOIF010000003.1, read on the forward strand.
TTGGCGTGGACGAGGCGCTGCGCAGCGTGCGCGGTGAGCTGCTGTCGGTGGAGGGCGACAACGCCCTGGTGCGCCTGCAGTACGAACTCGCCGGCCGCGCGATGACCGTGCAGGTGCCGCTGAGCCGGCGCGAGGGCCACTGGTACCTGACCCGAACCCTGGCCGATACCGATGCCCTGTTGCGGCAGGCCGATGCGTCGCGCGCCGCCGCTGCTCCGGACCCTGTGCCTGCCCCGACAACCGATGGGGAAGCGGCAACGCCATCGGCTAAGCCATAATGACGTCGATGTCGAAACAGAACCCGCTGCCGTTCCCCGGCGAAGAATCCCAGCCGACGCCCGCCGACACGGCGCTGGCGTCCCCCTCGACCGACGCCGGCACGACGCCGGCGGCGACGCCTGTGCACGCGCGTCCTGCCGGCCGCCGCCCGCTGTGGGCGCGACTGCTCGGGCGCCTGGTGGAACCCTGGCTGTCGCTGAAGATCGAGCCGGAAGACCCGGGCCAATACAACGATGGCCGTCCGGTCATGTACGTGCTGGAAGACTACGGCCTGTCCAACGCGCTGATCCTGGACAAGGCCTGCCGCCAGGCTGGCCTGCCCTCGCCGCTGGTACCGCTGGCCGGTGACCCCACCGGCCGCAAGCGCGCCTACCTGGCCCTGTCGCGGCGCAGCTCCAGCAACTCGCTGATTCCCGAGCAGCGCGGCGCCAAGACCCATTCCGATTCGCTGGCCAAGGTCCTGCAGGCCCATCGCGTGCGCGACGACCTGGATGTGCACCTGGTGCCGGTGTCGATCTTCGTCGGCCGCGCCCCGGACAAGCAGAGCGGCTGGTTCGCCGTGCTGTTCTCGGAAAACTGGGCGCTGGTCGGCCGCTTCCGCCGGCTGCTTGGCCTGCTGCTGAACGGCCGCAACACCATCGTCCGCTTCGCACCGCCGATCTCGCTGCGCAGCACCGTCGACGAGGGCCTGGAGCCCGAGCGTACCGTGCGCAAGCTGCAGCGCGTGCTGCGTACCCATTTCCGCCGCATCCGCGAGTCGGTGATCGGTCCTGACCTGTCGACCCGGCGCCTGCTGGTGGACCAGGTGCTGGCCGCCGAGACGGTGCGCGAGGCGATCGCCTCGCAGGCCAAGCGTGACAACAGCAAAACCAGCGATGCCTGGAAGAAGGCGCACGCCTACGCCTGGGAAATCGCCGCGGACTATTCCAGCCCGGTGGTGCGCTCGGCCAGCTTCATGCTCAGCCATGTGTGGAACCGCATCTACGCCGGCGTGCTGGTGCACCACCTGGACAAGTTCAAGGCCGCAGCGCCAGGCCACGAAGTGGTCTACGTGCCCAGCCACCGCAGCCACATGGACTACCTGCTGCTGTCCTACCTGCTGTACGACCGCGGCATCGTGCCGCCGCACATCGTGGCCGGCATCAACCTGAACCTGCCGGTGGTGGGCACGCTGCTGCGCAAGGGCGGTGCGTTCTTCATCCGCCGCTCGATCCGCGGCAACGCGCTGTATTCGGCGGTGCTGAGCGAGTACGTGGCGCAGCTGGTCGCCGGCGGCTATTCCATCGAGTACTTCGTCGAGGGCGGGCGCTCGCGTACCGGCCGGCTGCTGCAGCCCAAGGGCGGCATGATCTCGATGACCCTGCGCGCGTTCCTGCGCCAGCCGCGCAAGCCGGTGCTGTTCCAGCCCATCTACATCGGCTACGAGAAGCTGATGGAGGGCGGCAGCTACCTGGATGAACTGTCCGGGCGGCCCAAGGAGAAGGAATCGATCTGGCAGCTGCTGTGGGGCATCCCCAAGGTGCTCAAGCAGAATTACGGCCAGGTGGTGGTGAACTTCGGCGAACCCATCGCGCTGAACGATGTGCTGGCCGAGAAGGCTCCGGAGTGGGGGGGCGAGGCGGTGTCCGAGGACGAGAAGCCCTCGTGGCTGTCGACCACCGTCGACACCCTGGCCGAGCGCATCCAGGTGCGCATCAACGGCGCGGCCGACGTCAATCCGATCAACCTGCTGGCGCTGGCCCTGCTGTCCACGCCCAAGCATGCGATGGGCGAGGCCGACCTGATCGCGCAGATCGAGCTGTGCAAGACCCTGCTGGTGGAGATGCCGTATTCGGGCCGGGTGACGGTGACCCCGCACTCGCCGGAGCGGATCATCGCCCACGCCGAAGAGATCAACGTCCTCACCCGCATCAAGCACCCGCTGGGCGACGTGCTCAGCGTCAGCGGCGATACCGCGGTGTTGCTGAGCTACTTCCGCAACAACGTGGTGCACCTGTTCACCGCATCGTCGTGGGTGGCCTGCTGCTTCCAGAACAACCGCCGCATGAGCCGCACCGGCCTGGTGCAGCTGGGCCGCACGGTGTACCCGTTCCTGCAGGCCGAACTGTTCCTGCCGTGGACCGAGGATGAGTTCGCCCAGCGCATCGACCAGACCATCGACGTGTTCGTGCGTGAGGGCCTGCTGCAGAACGTCAACGAAGACGACGGCGGCATCCTCGCCCGCAACACCGGGCAGACCGACGAAGTATTCCGCCTGCGTGCGATCGGCCACTCGCTGCAGCAGGCATTCGAGCGCTACTACATCGCCATTTCGGTGCTGGTGAAGAACGGCCCGGGCACGCTCGGCGCCGCCGAGCTGGAAAGCCTGTGCCAGCAGGCCGCACAGCGCCTGAGCCTGCTCTATGCACCGGCCGCGCCGGAGTTCTTCGACAAGTCGCTGTTCCGCGGCTTCATCCAGAAGCTGCGCGAGCTGCGCCTGGTGTGGCCGGACGAGAACAGCAAGCTGCTGTTCGACGAGCGCCTGGACGCCTGGGCCAAGGATGCCAAGTTCATCCTCGGCCGCGAACTGCGCCACACCATCGAACGGGTCAGCCCGGAAGCGGCGCGCCCGGACGAACCGGCACCGCAGGATTGAACCTGCGGCGCCTGTCGGGCCTGGCCACGTTGATCGCGGTCGGAGGCCTTGCGGCTACTTCGGTGCAGGCTGCAGAAGCCTGCGTGGACGACACCCTGCCCGGGCGCCTGGCTGATGCGCCGGTGCGCCTGTGCCTGCAGGCAGAGACCGGGCAACCGGCGCACTACCGCCTGTGGTTGGCCGGCGAGGTGCGCATCAGCGGTGACGAATCCGCCGCTCGCCAGGGTCTTGCCGGTGACTGGTACGGGCACCCGCTGGGTCTGCGCTGTTCCGGTGCCGACAACGTGCGCCGCTGCGACCTGACCGTGGACGGTGAGGCGGCCTGGAGTGCGGAGCTGGCGCTGCCGCGTTGATGCGGGGCCCCATCCACGCATGGCGTGGATCTACCGGGACTTTCCGGCATGGCGTGGATCCAAAGGTTGCCGGGCTGTGCCATCGGCGTTCGGGGCGGCGTGGGCCAGTAGATCCACGCCATGCGTGGATGGGCCACCGGTTACGCCGGTTCGTCCGGAATCTGCAGGCTTTCCAGCTTGGTGATGCAGTCCTTCAGCTGCAGCTTGCGCCGCTTCAGGCGCTTGAACTCCAGCTCATCTTCGCCGTTGGCGGCCATGCGCGCGATCTGTTCATCCAGCGACCGGTGTTCGGCGCGGAGGGCGACGAGGCGTTCGACGATTTCGGCGGGGTTGTAGGTGTCCACGGTCTCCGAGCATACACAGCGACGATGACTGCCGGGAGAGGGGAATCCCGACCCCGGGTCCGGGCTGCCACAAGCCGGTAGAATGGCGCCATGTCCGCCGTGATCTCCCTGCCCGATCCCCCGCAGCGCGTTCCGCGCGACCCGCGCGTGGACGGGCTCGGGGCGGACAAGCTGGGCAAGCGCCTGCGGCGCCAGGTGGGCCAGGCCATCGCCGACTTCGGCATGATCGAAGCGGGCGACAAGGTCATGGTCTGCCTGTCCGGCGGCAAGGACAGCTACACCCTGCTGGACCTGCTGCTGCAGCTGCAGAAAAAGGCGCCGGTGCCGTTCGAACTGGTAGCGGTGAACCTGGACCAGAAACAGCCCGGGTTCCCCGCGCACGTCCTGCCGGAGTACCTGGCCGGGCTGGGCGTGCCGTACCAGATCATCGAGCAGGACACGTATTCGGTGGTCAGCCGGGTCATCCCGGAGGGCCGCACGATGTGTTCGCTGTGCTCGCGCCTGCGCCGTGGCGCGCTGTACCACCATGCCAAGGCGCACGGCTTCAGCAAGATCGCACTGGGCCACCATTGCGATGACGTGGTGGCCACGTTCTTCCTGAACCTGTTCCACCATGCCAAGCTGGCCGCCATGCCACCGAAGCTGCTCAGCGATGATGGCCAGCACGTGGTGATCCGCCCGTTGGCGTACGTGCGCGAGCACGACATCGCCCAGTACGCGCAGGCGCGCCGTTTCCCGATCATTCCCTGCACCCTGTGTGGCAGCCAGGAAAACCTGCAGCGTCGGCAGGTCGGCCTGATGCTCAAGCAGTGGGACCAGGACCATCCGGGGCGCATTGAACAGATCGCACGTGCAATGGCCGACGTGCGGCCTGCGCAGCTGGCCGATGCCGCCCTGTTCGATTTCATGGCCCTGGGCCGCCGTGGCGATGCGGTGCATGCCGATGCCTGGCCGGCCGACGCAGTTCCCGAGACGCCTGCCGTTTAAGGTCGGGCGCCCTTCTTCTTCAGACACCGGAATTCCATGTTCTTTCGCAACCTGACGTTCTTCCGCTTCCCGACTGCCACTGATTTTTCCGAAGTCGACACCCTGCTGCCGCACGCCCTGCTCAAGCCGGTGGGCGCACTGGAAATGAACTCGCGTGGTTTCATCTCGCCATTCGGCCGCGAAGAGAAGGAAGTGCTCTCGCACCGCATTGCCGAACACCTGTGGCTGACCGTCGGTGGCGAGGACAAGATCCTGCCCGGCGCGGTGGTCAACGACCTGCTCGAGCGCAAGCTGGAGGAGATCGAAGAGAAGGAAGGCCGCCGCCCCGGTGGCCGCGAGCGCAAGCGCATGAAGGACGACCTGCTGCATGAACTGCTGCCGCGCGCCTTCGTGAAGTCCTCGCGCAACGATGCCTTCATCGACCAGCTGCACGGCTATGTGGCGGTGGACACCTCCAGCCGCAAGACCGGCGAATATTTCATGTCCGACATCCGCGGCCTGCTTGGCAGCTTCCCCGCGATGCCGCTGAACGCCGAAGTCGCGCCGCGTTCGATCCTGACCGGCTGGATCGCCGGCGAGCCCCTGCCCACCGGCTTCAGCCTGGGCGAGGAGTGCGAGATGAAGGATCCGGTGGAAGGCGGCGCCGTGGTCAAGTGCCAGCACCAGGAACTGCGCTGCGACGAGATCGACAAGCATCTGGATGCCGGCAAGCAGGTGACCAAGCTGGCCCTGGTGTTCGAGGACAACCTGTCCTTCGTGCTGGGCGACGACCTGATCGTGCGCAAGCTGAAGTTCCTGGACGGTGCGCTGGACCAGCTGGAACATGCCGACGAAGACGGCCGCCGTGCCGAGTTCGACGCCCGCTTCGCCCTGCAGAGTGCGGAGATCCGCCGCCTGTTCCTGCTGCTCGAAGAAGCCTTCAAGCTCAGCAAGGCTGACTGAACAGGCAGGCCGTCGGCCGCCGGTCATCCGGCGGCCTCGCACGGCGCTATGCTGGGACCATGAGCCGTCTGCTGCGCCGCCTGATCTCGCCGGTCCCACCCGCCACCGTGCAGCGCGATACCGTTCGCCTGCGCCTGGAGGATGTCGAGATCGAGATACTGCGCGTGCGTGATCCGCGCGCGCGCCGGATCAAGCTCAGCGTCGATGAGCGCGGCGCACGACTGACGTTGCCGCCGCGTGCCAGCCTGGTGATGGGCGAGCGCTTCCTCGAACTGCATCGCGAATGGCTGGGGCTGCAGCTGCGCCACTACCAGGGGCATGGTCTGCCCGCCGCGTTGCAGCCCGGCGTTGAAGGGGTGCTGCCGCTGCGCGGCGAGTTGTTGCCACTGCGCTGGCAGGAAGGCCGCTATGCGCGTCTGGAAATCGACGGACACGGCGCCTGTGTGCAATGGCCGAGCCGTGGCGGCGATGCGACCCTGCGCCGCCTGCTGCGCGAATTCTACGAAGCACAGACTCGCGCCGATGTCGGCCGCTGGTTGCCGAAGTACCTGCCCGGCCTGCCGCGCGCGCCCAGCCGCCTGCGGTTGAAGGTGATGTCCTCGCAATGGGGCTCGCTGGCTCCCGATGGCAGCATGGCGCTAGATCTGGCACTGGTACTGGGCCGTCCCGCCGCCTTCGAGTACGTGCTGGTGCACGAACTCTGCCACCTGATCCAGGCCAACCACTCGCCCGCGTTCTGGCACGAAGTGGAACAACGCTTCCCCGACTGGCGCGAGCAGCGCGACTACTTCCAGCTGGAAGGGCGCAGATTGAAAGCAATGCTTCGGCAGCTGCTGTAGCGCTGGCGCTACAGCAGCTGCCCCCGCATTCCTCCTCTACCCCCGCCTTCGGCGCGCCCCTTCAACAGAAGGGGCTCCACTCCAGAGAGGCGGCGGCGCAGTCGAGCAAAATCGGCTCTACTGAAGCGCGCACAGCGCGCGACCCGCTTTGCTCCTGCTTTTCCTTTTCTCTTCCGTGGTCAGCACGGAAACCATCCGTGGCCGGGCGGGGTGGGTTGCGCAGGGGCGTGAGCCGCATGGGCCCGAGGCACGCCTCGGGCGGGTTGGGCAGGACGCCCAACCCCGGTCTTGCCGTGTGCGCAGGAAAGCGCACACGAGCAAGCGGCGACCGAGCTTACATGGACGTACTTGCAGCGACCCCTGCGCAATCCACCCCGCCCGGCCAAGCGCGGCTTTTGATCTGCACGGCCGCCACGAGGGGCTCAGCCGTCGGCCGCAGACCTCATCGACCCGCGCGCAAGGCCGCCGCCTCCGCCCACCGCGCCGCCACGCGCGGCGCAGTGATACACACCGCCTGATCGGTCACCGTGGTCACCGCCCGCTCCAGCAGCTGGATGTCCGCCTCGTGCTGGCGCGCCACGTGCGGATCCTCGAAGAAGATCGCGCGCTGGCAACGGCCTTCCAGCACGCGGTCGGCAATCTGCGCATCGCCACCCATCGGGCCGCTCTGGTAGCGCGTCACCCACGCCGTATCCGCTGGCCAGCCGCGGCTCCAGGCCAGCTCGTTCAAGCGCTGGCCGGTGGTACCGGTGGCGACGCGTTCGCCGAAGCGCGCCAGTACGTCGAAGTGTTCATCGGCGAAGGCGAGCATCGCCGGCTTCATCGCATCGTGCGCGATCAACGCCAGCGTCTGCTCCTCGAACGCATGCAGGTCGTCGGTGCCGGCATCGGCGGCCAAGCCCGCATGGATGCGCTCCACCTCGATCCAGTCGCGGGCGGTGGCCACGGTGGAAATGAACGGCTTGCCGTGGATCACGCACTGGCGCTTGAGCGCGGTCGCCTCGGGGAAAACCGAGGAAGGGTCGACCGGATCCATCAGATAGACCGCACCGTCCAGCGTACGCTCGGCGCCCATGCCCACCACTTCGGCCACCAGTTTCATCAAGCCGCCTTCGCGACCGTAGGGATAGCGCTGCAGGCCGTCGTAACCGGCAAGGAACCCGTTGCGCTGGATCGCGTCGTGGGTGCGGCCAACCGCACACAGTGTCACGCCCAGTTCGCGCAGCCCGGGTTCGCTGGCGCGCAGCCAGCGGAACAGTGCCGCGCGCGCGTCGTGGTGATGGAGACGGTTGGCGGCCAGGCCGATGCGCATCGAAAGCTCCGGGATCGGTAGAAGCGGCAGTGTATGTCGCTATTGGCGGTTTCGGAGGGTTTTACAAATTTCCTCATTGTTGCTGGGAAGCGCGTCGCTAGCGTGGCAGGAGGTCATACCGGGATGTGGCCATGCCCCCGCCCGCGACATGAGGATGTCCACCATGAATGTCGCTGGCCGCCTGGCCCGCATCGTCGCGTTGTCGCTGCTGTCGGCGCCGGCCTGGGCCGGGCAGTGCGAAGGCCCCATCCTGCTTGCCTATCCCGCTGACCGTGCGCCGTTGTCGTCCAGTCTGGACGGCACGCCACAGGGGCTGGCGGCCGCCTACCTGGACCTGTTGCAGGAACAGGTGCCCACGCTGCGCGCCACACCGGTCGCAGCGACGGCGCTGGCCGCTGCCGCGCTGCCTGCCGGGACCCACGCCGTGCTTGGCTGGCCACGCGCGCAGACGCCGGAAGGCTGGGTGGCCAGCGTGCCCTACCTGCAGGTGCCGCAGGTGATCGTGCGACGCCCCGATGCGCGGCCGATCATCGGCCTGGAGGGGTTGCACGGCCACGGCGTGGCCAGCCCGGACATCGTGCCACTCGCTGCCGTGCTGGAAGAGTCGAGCGCGCATGTACCGCTGCTGCAGGTGGCGGCGCTGGACAAGGCGCTGCAGCTGCTGATCAGCGGCCAGATCGATGCAGTGGTGGGCAACCTGGTGGAAGTGGAAGCGGCGCTGCGCGATCAGCCTGGCGGCGCGCTGGACGTGGCGGCGCCGGCCGGCTTCAGCGACGTACTGGTACTGGCTGCGCTACCGGCGTGCGCGCACCTGGTGGATCGCTTCAACCGACTGCAGGCAGGCATGACGGAGGAGCAGCGCCAGGCACTGCGGGCGCACTGGGTGTCGACATCCCCTCGGCGCGGTCACGTGCCGCCGGTGTCGCCCGTGCGCGGCTTGATCGCGGTGCTGCTGATGCTGCTGACAATGGGCCTGGTGCATGCCTTCGGTTACTGGCGACTGCATCGCGAGGGCCTGCGCAGGCTGGCGCTGGAGCAGCGCCTGCAGGAGGTCACCGCCAACCTGCCGGCGGTGGTGTACCAGGCGCGACGCAGCAATACCGGCCAATACAGCGTTCCCCATATTGCAGGCGATGTGCATGCCCTGTTCGGGATCAGCGTGGATACCGCGCGGGTCGACCATGGCAGCCTGCTGGCGGCGGTCCACCCGCAGGACCGCCGCTCGGTGCTGGCCTGCGTTGACGCGGCCGCGCTGGTGCGTGGACCCATCGACATCACCTTCCGTACGCGCGGCCCGAACGGCTGGCGCTGGGTACGTTCGCATGGGCGACCGATTGCCTGCAGCGACAGCGGCGTGGAATGGAGCGGATACTGGATGGATGTCACCGAAGCGCGCGCACGCACGCAGGCGCTGAACGATGCCCGGCGCAACGCCGAGCAGGATGCCGCCGCCAAGAGCCATTTCCTGGCCACCATGAGCCACGAGATCCGCACGCCGATGAGCACCATGCTGGGAATGCTGGAGCGCTTCGGCAGCGGCGCGCTGGATGCGCGCCAGCGCCAGGTACTGGCGACCATCGATGATGCCGCGCAGATGCTGCGACAGATCCTCGATGACGTGCTGCACAGCCAACGCCTGCAGTCCGGCCCACAGCCACCGCAGTGCCTGCCCACCGACCTGGCCGGGCTGCTGCGGGCGGTGCAGCGCCTGCTGGTGCCGGTGGCGGCCAGCAAGGGGCTGCATCTGCGCTGCGAGGTGGATCCTGCGCTGCAGCGTGGATCGTTGGCCGATACGCTGCGCCTGCGCCAGATCCTGTTCAACCTGGCAGGCAATGCGCTGAAGTTCACCCTGCACGGTGGGGTGGACCTGCAGGTACGTGTGCTGCAGAAGCGCGCGCACGGCCAGCAACTGCGGCTGCAGGTGACCGATACCGGCGTGGGCATCAGCCGGGAGCGCCAGCGGGCGGTATTTGCAGCCTTTACCCAGGCCGACGCCTCCACCACCCGGCGCTTCGGTGGCAGCGGCCTGGGCCTGGCGATCTGCCGGGAGCTGGCGGCATCGATGGGCGGGCAACTGCACCTGTGCAGTACGCCGGGCGTGGGCACCACGGTGTGGCTGGACCTGTACCTGCCGGCCTGCGAGGCGCCATCGGTGGAACATCGTGATGATGCGGCTGGCCTGCACGAATTGCCGCCGGTGCGGGTCCTGGTTGCCGAAGACCATCCCACCAACCTGCAGCTGCTGGTGCGGCAGCTGCGGGATCTGGGCATGAAGGTGCATGCCGCAGCCAATGGCGAGCAGGCCTGGCAGGCGTGGCAGACGCAACGGTTCGCGCTGGTCATCACCGACTGCCACATGCCGGGCATGGACGGCTTTGCCCTGGCCCGCGCGATCCGCGCCGATCCCCGTGCCGACGCGGCAAAGGTGCCGATCATCGCGTTGACTGCCAGCGTGCTCGACAGTACCCGCCAGGCCTGCCACGACGCTGGCATCGATCACTTCATCGCCAAGCCGGTCGACCGCCACGCACTGCATGCCGCTCTGGCCGCAGTGCTGGTGCCGCTCGGCCCGTCAGTGCGCCAGTAGCCGGGCGATGCTGGCGGCGGCGTCGCGGCCTTCGGCCACGGCGGTCACCACCAGGTCGGCACCGCGCACCGCGTCACCCCCGGCGAACAGGCGCGGATGGGCGGTCTGGAAGGGCAGCCTGCCCTTGCCGCCGGCGAGGATGCGGCCATTGGCCTGGCCTTCCACACCGTGCTCGGCCAGCCACGAGGGCACGCTGGGCGAGAAGCCGAACGCGATGATCACCACGTCCGCTTCCAGCAGCGACTCGCTGCCCTCGATCGGCACGGCGTTCTGGCGGCCATTGGCATCGGGCTCGCCCAACCGCGTTTCGACCACCGTCACTCCGATCACTTCGTCATCGGCGCCGGCTTCGATCGACAGCGGTTGGCGGTTGAACAGGAAGCGCACGCCCTCCTCGCGCGCGTTGGCCACTTCGCGCGCGCTGCCCGGCATGTTGGCTTCGTCGCGGCGGTAGGCGCAGGTGACCTTGGCCGCACCCAGTCGCACCGCGCTGCGCACGCAGTCCATGCCGGTGTCGCCACCGCCGAGGACCACCACGCGCTTGCCATTGAGGTCGGGCAGGGCGATCTGGTCTTCCCAGCCGGCGATCGGCCGGCCCTTCGGATCATCGCCGCCGACGATGCGGCTGTTCTGCACCAGGAACGGCAGTGCCGGCAGCACGCCCTTCAGGTCCTGGCCATCGAGGCCACCGTCGGTGTAGCGATACGCGCCGGTACCGACGAACACCGCATCGTGGATGTCCAGCAGCTGCTGCAGGCTGATGTCGCGGCCGATCTCCACGCCGAGGCGGAACTGAACGCCCATGCCTTCGAGCACGTCGCGACGCCGACGGATCACGTCCTTGTCCAGCTTGAAACTGGGGATGCCGAACTGCAGCAGGCCACCGACCTGTTCGTAACGGTCGTAGACCACTGCGGTGATGCCGGCATGCGCCAGGCGGTCGGCACAGGCCAGCCCCGCGGGGCCGGCACCGATCACCGCCACCGTGTGGCCGGTGGGCTGCACGGCGGCCATGTCCGGCCGCCAGCCGGTGGCCAGCGCGGTATCGACGATGTACTTCTCCACTGCACCGATGGTGACCGCACCAAACTCTTCCAGCGTGCAGCTGCCCTCGCACAGGCGATCCTGCGGGCACACCCGGCCGCACACTTCCGGCAACGGGTTGGTGCTGTGGCACAGCGTGGCCGCTTCGTGGATGCGGTTTTCCTGCACCAGCTGCAGCCATTGCGGAATGGCGTTGTGCACCGGGCACTTCCAGCTGCAGTACGGGTTGCCGCAGTCCAGGCAACGGCCGGCCTGGTACTGCGCATCCTCCTTGCCGAATTTTCCGTACAGCTCGCCCCAGTCACCGGAGGTGCGCAGTTCAACCGGGATGCGCTGCGGCATGGTCCGGGGCAGGTCGAGGAACTGGAAGGCGTGCTTGCGGCTCATGGCGGACTCTGTGGGTTTCCGGATGCCGGCCAGCGGCCGGCACTACAGCGGTGGGGAAGCCGGTGCGCCCAGTGCATGCGGCGCATCGCTCACGTGCGGTGTGTCACGCCGCGCGGCGCAGGGTTTCGGTCAGCGACTCGATGCTGGCGGCCTTGGGTTTGACCAGCCAGAACTTGCCGATGTAATCGCGGAACTCGTCCATGATCTGCTGCGCCCAGATGCTGCCGGTCAGTTCGCGATGACGGCCGATCAGGCGGTGCAGATGCTGGCGGTAGTTCTCGAACCCTTCGGCGGAGACGCGATGGATGTCGATCAGCTCGTGGTTGTAGCGGTCGACGAAATCGCGGTCCACGTCCAGCACGTAGGCCAGGCCACCGGTGAAGCCGGCACCGAAGTTGAGGCCGACCTTGCCCAGCACCAGCACCACGCCGTCGGTCATGTACTCACAGCAGTGATCGCCCGCGCCTTCCACTACCGCCAGTGCGCCGGAGTTGCGCACGGCGAATCGTTCACCGGCACGGCCGGCGGCGAACAGCTCGCCACCGGTTGCGCCATACAGGCAGGTGTTGCCGATGATGGCAGTGCTGCGTGCCTCGAAGCGTGCGCCACGCGGCGGGCGCACCACCAGACGGCCACCGGCCATGCCCTTGCCGACGTAGTCGTTGGCTTCACCCTCCACTTCCAGGTGCAGGCCGCCGACGTTGAAGGCGCCGAAGCTCTGCCCGGCGCTGCCGCGGAAGCGCAGTTCCAGCGGCGATTCGGCCATGCCCTGGTTGCCGTGCGCGCGCGCCACGGCGCCGGCCAGGCGGGTGCCGATGCTGCGGTCGGTGTTGTGGATCAGGAAGCGATGCTCGCCACCGCGCTTGTGTTCGATGGCCTCGGCCAGCAGGCCGTCCATCTGCGTGGCCAGGCTGTCAGGTGATTCATACAGGCGCTGTGCGGCACAGTGGCTGCCCGGGTAACTGGCGTCGGCCAGCAGCCGCGACAGGTCCACGCGCACGTCCTCGCGCGGTGACACCTGAAGCTGGCGCAGCAGGTCGGTGCGGCCGACGATTTCCTGCAGCGAACGTGCGCCCAGCACCGACAGCCAGCCGCGTACTTCCTCGGCCAGCAGGCGGAAGAAGTTCTCCACGCGCTCGGGCTGGCCGGTGAAGTGGTTCTCGCGCAGGCGTTCGTCCTGGGTGGCCACGCCGGTGGCGCAGTTGTTGAGGTGGCAGATGCGCAGGTACTTGCAGCCCAGCACGATCATCGGCGCGGTGCCGAAGCCGAAGCTGTCCGCACCCAGCAGCGCTGCCTTGACCACGTCCAGGCCGGTCTTCAGGCCGCCATCGGTCTGCAGCAGGGTGCGCCCGCGCAGGTCGTTGGCCACCAGCGCCTGGTGCGCCTCGGCGATGCCCAGTTCCCACGGCACGCCGACGTAGCGGATCGAGCTGACCGGCGAAGCACCGGTACCGCCGTCATGGCCGGAAATGGTGATCAGGTCAGCACCGGCCTTGACCACGCCCGCCGCAATCGTGCCGACGCCGGCATGGCTGACCAGCTTCACCGACACCAGCGCGGTCGGGTTGACCTGCTTGAGGTCGTAGATCAGCTGCGCCAGGTCTTCGATGGAGTAGATGTCGTGGTGCGGCGGCGGCGAGATCAGGCCGATGCCCGGCCTGGCATAGCGCAGGCGTGCGATCAGTTCATTGACCTTGTGCCCGGGCAGCTGGCCGCCTTCGCCGGGCTTGGCGCCCTGGGCAACCTTGATCTGCAGCACTTCGGCATTGACCAGGTATTCGGCGGTGACGCCGAAGCGGCCCGAGGCCACCTGCTTGATCTTGCTGCGCTTGTCGGTGCCATAGCGCGCCGGGTCTTCGCCACCTTCGCCGGAATTGCTGCGGCCGCCGAGGCGGTTCATCGCAATGGCCAGCGCTTCATGCGCCTCGGGCGAGAGCGCACCAAGGCTGATCGCGGCGGTATCGAAACGCGGGAACAGATCGCTGGCCGGTGCCACTTCGTCCAGCGGCGTCGGCGTTGCCGCCGGCACCAGCTGCAGCAGATCGCGCAGCGCCGACGGCGGGCGCGCATGCACGGCATCGCAGTACTGCTGCCACGCACGCGGGTCACCGCTGCGCGCCGCGCGCTGCAGGGTGGTCACCACGTCCGGGTTGTACATGTGGTACTCGCCGCCGTGCACGTACTTCAGCAGGCCGCCGACATCCACGCCCTGCTGCGCGTCCCAGGCCTGCGCGCACAGTTCGCGCGCGTCGGCATCCAGGCGCGCGAAGCCGGCGCCACCGATGCGCGAGGCGGTATCGGGGAAGCACAGGTCCACCACCTCCGGCTCCAGGCCGATGATCTCGAACAGCTGCGCACCGCGGTAGCTGGCCACGGTACAGATGCCCATCTTCGAGATGATCTTGGACAGGCCCTTGTAGATGCCCTTGCGGTAGCGGCGGCCGATCTGCGATTGCTCGCCGCCCTTGCTGAGCTTGAGGATGCCGCGACGGCCCAGATCGAACAGGGTCTGGTAGGCCAGGTACGGATACACCGCCGTGGCACCGAAGCCTAGCAGGCAGGCCATGTGGTGCGCGTCGCGCGCGGTGCCGGTCTCGACGATCAGGTTGACGTCGCAGCGCAGGCCCAGCCGTGACAGGTGGTGGTGGATGGCGCTGGTGGCCAGCAGCGCATGCACCATCGGCCGCCCGGCCACCGGGTAGCGGTCGGACAGCAGCAGCATCACCATGCCGTCGCGCGCAGCCTGTTCGGCTTCGACGCAGATGCGTTCGATGCCCGCACGCAGGCCCTCCTCTTCGCTGTAGGACAGGTCGAGCAGGCGGTTGGCCTGCACGTACTGGTCCATCTTCAGCAGCTGGCGCAGCTTGCGTTGGCTCAGCACCGGCGAGTTGAGGATGACGTGGTTCACGGTCTCCGGGCCGGCATGGAAGATGTTGGTCTCCTTGCCGAGCTGGGTGGACAGGGACATCGCGCAGTCTTCGCGCAGCGGGTCGATCGGCGGGTTGGTGACCTGCGCGAAGGCCTGGCGGAAATAGTCGTACAGCGGACGGCTGCGCTGGCTGAGTACGGCCATCGGCGTGTCATCGCCCATCGAGCCGGTGGCTTCCTGCTCGGTCTCGGCCAGCGGCCGCAGCACCTGTTCCACTTCCTCGCTGCTGAGCTGGTACAGCTTGTGGTAGCTGCGCAGCGTGCCTTCGTCGAACGGCTCTTCCACCAGCGACGGGTCGATCAGTTCGGTCTGCAGGTAGGTGACGCCCTGCTGCAGCCACTGCTTGTACGGTGCACGACCGCGGTTGATGCGGTCGATGGCCTCCGAATCGAGCAGGTCACCGCGCTTGAGGTCGATGGCGATCATCTCGCCGGGGCCGAGCTTGCCCTTGCGCACCACGCGCTCGGTCGGTATTTCCCAGACGCCTGCTTCGGAGGCGACCAGGAAGTGGCGATCGGCGGTCAGCATCCAGCGCGCCGGGCGCAGGCCGTTGCGGTCGAGGGTGCACACCGCGTAGCGGCTGTCGCAGGCGACGATGCCGGCCGGGCCGTCCCACGGTTCGCTGTTGAGGCCGTGGAACTCGTAGAACGCCGCCAGGTCCGGGTCCTTGAATTCCAGCGACTGCGTTGCCGGCGGCACCAGGATGCGCAGCGCCTGGATCAGCTCCATGCCGGCGGACACCATCAGTTCCAGCATGTTGTCCAGGCTCTGCGAATCGGAGCCGTGCATGGAGATGACCGGGTCGAACTCGCCGATGTCGAAACGGGGCGTCTTCCACACCTTGCTGCGCGCCTGCGCCCAGCGCCGGTTGCCTTCGATGGTGTTGATCTCGCCGTTGTGGGCGAGCATCCGGAACGGGTGCGCCAGCGGCCAGCGCGGCAGCGTATTGGTGGAGAAGCGCTGGTGGAACACGATGGCGCTGGAGGCCAGTTCGCGGCGTTGCAGGTCCGGGAAGAAGCGGCTGAGCTTGTCCGGCAGCACCATGCCCTTGTAGCTGATGGCGTTGGGGCTGAGCGTGGTGACGTAGTAGTCGGCGTGCGCGCGCAGCTGCTGTTCGCTCCGGCGGCGGGCCAGGAACAGGGCCAGGCCGAAGCCGGCGTCATCCTGGCCGACGCCGGCATCGACGAACACCTGCTCGATGCGCGGCAGGGTGTCGCGTGCCAGTTGGCCACAGACGCTGTCGTCGGTCGGTACCTCGCGCCAGCCGGCCACCTTGCAGCCGACAGCCTCGATCTGCTGCTGCAGCTGCGTGCGGCAGGCCTGTGCGGCGTCGGCATCGTGCGGCAGGAACACCAGGCCCGCAGTGAAGCGCGTGCCGACGGCGATGCCGGCTTCACTGGCCAGCAGTTTCAGGAAGGCATCGGGGCGGCGCAGCAACAGGCCGCAACCATCGCCGGTGAGGCCATCGGCGGCGACACCACCACGGTGGGTCATGCGCGAGAGCGCTGCGATGGCGGTATCCACCAGCAGGCGCGAAGGCTGGTCGTCGAGCTGGGCGACCATGCCAAATCCACAGGCATCGCGCTCGGAGCGCGGGTCGTAAAGCCCTTGGCGGTTGCGGGGGGCCATCTCTACCTCGATGCAGATTGAAATGAACGGGGACACCCCTGCCCGCTCTGCAGAGCACGCCCTGGACGTCATGGTGGAGTGTGCCGCGCATGGCGCGGCCCGTCGGGAAGCCGCTTGGCGCACGCCCATGCGGCGTTGCTCACCTTGCGCAGGCACTCGCCTGCGCGGCGGCGCGCGCCTTGTCTGGCCGCACGCCAAGTGTCTTCACACTCACCCTGACGCACACGCCGTGCTCTTCCTGGAGCGCATCATGAGGCCACCGGATGCCTCGACTAGATCACAGGTTGCTGCAACGCCGCAATACACGGTTGCAGGCGCAACCAAAGCGCCGGCAAACGCTTGCCGGCGCAGGCTTGCTCAGCCGCAGCGGACGCCGCTTACCACGTCCTTTGCGTCCACTTCGATGTTCAGGCGGTCACCCAGGAACTCCATCGTGGTGACGTCATTGGGGTGCAGCACGCGCAGCTGCTTGGCTGCGGCATCATCCTGGGCCTGCTTGCCGAGCGTTTCGGTATAGGGCTGGCCGACCAGGCTCTGCACCTGGCTGGCGTCGCAGTTGCCGACCGGCGGTGCTTCGGTGGCCTTGCCGGCTTCGTCGGCCGGCGCCTTGGCGGCCTCGGCGGCCTGCTGTGCGTGGGCGGTGGCCGAATCCTGCTCATCCAGCGACGGCGCCTGGCAGGCGGTCAGGGCCAGCACGGCCGGCAGCAGCAGGGCGGAGAGGGAACGGGCGCGGATCGGGAACGACATCATGACTCCGTAATGGAAGGGACGGTGAAAGGCCGAGCATAGCGGCGAACCCGCCCTCACGTGTTTGTCTTGCGTTATTGACGTGGCCACGCCGCGCCGATCGGCAGACTGCAGGCATGCCAGCGACCCCCACACCCGAACGCCAGGCCGCGCGCGCCGCCGGCCTGCGCTACGTCGATGACACCCAGCCTGGCATCAGCCGGCGACGCGCAGGCAAGGGCTTTGCCTATCGCGATGCCGATGGCCATGCCGTGCGCGATGCCGCCACCCTGCAGCGCATCCGCGCGCTGGCCATTCCACCGGCCTATACCGCCGTGTGGATCTGTGCCCGCGCCGATGGCCACCTGCAGGCCACCGGCCGCGACGCGCGCGGGCGCAAGCAGTACCGCTACCACGCCGACTGGGCTGCCGTTCGCGACGCCGGCAAGTTCGACCGCACCATCGCCTTCGGCCAGGCGTTGCCAGCGCTGCGGCGGCGCCTGGGCCGCGACCTCAAGCGCAGCGGGTTCCCGCGCGAGAAGGTGCTGGCGGTTGTGGTCGCGCTGCTGGCCGACACGCTGGTGCGGGTGGGCAATGAAACCTATGCGCAGGAGAACAAGTCATACGGCCTGACAACGTTGCGCAACCGTCACTTGGACCTGCTTCGGGGTGGCCGGGTGCGCATGCGCTTCCGCGGCAAGTCCGGGCAGTTGCAGGAGGTGGTGGTCGGTGACCGTCGGCTGGGCGCGCTGGTGCGCAGCGTGCAGCAGCTGCCGGGTCAGGCCCTGTTCCAGTACCGCGACGACGCGGGCGAGGTGCAGCCGGTGGATTCGGGCGCGGTGAACGACTACCTGCGCGAGGTGATGGGCGAGGACTTCACCGCCAAGGACTTCCGCACCTGGGGCGGCACGATGGCGGCGGTGCAGGCCTTCGCCGCCACCGAGCTGCCCGAGCCGGCCAGCCAACGCGCGTTGGCCAAGGCGCAACGCGAGGTGGTGTGCCAGGTGGCTGCGCGCTTGGGTAATACGCCAGCGGTATGCCGCAAGGCCTACATCGATCCCTGCGTGTTTGCCGGTTGGGAACGCGGCGAGCTGACCGCACTGGCGGGCCTGCGCGGCCCGCGGCAGTGGGAACAGGCGACACTGAAGGTGCTGCGCCGGGCCCGGCGGCTCAGCCGCAAGGCAGGTCAGCCGCAGTAGATGGCGGTGATGTTGTTGGTGCGGCCAGTTTCGATGGTCAGGCGATCCCCGCCTTCCGTGGCTGCGCCGGCGGCCGGATCGGCAGCACCGCTGGCGGTGTTGCCGCTGCGCTCGCGGCTGCCGCGGGTTACCTGCACGTGCAGGCTGTCGCTGTCCACGCGCGCACGTTCGATGGTCATGCCCGAAGCGGCGAGGCCGACCGCGCCGCGCACCTTGTCGGTGTGGCACTGGCCTGAAATCACCCCATCGATCGGCTGGACCTGGGCGACCGGGCTGCTGCTGCAGGCGGCGAGAGCGAAGCAGACGGCGGCGGTGGCAATGGCATGTTTCATGGGGGACGTTCCTCGTGTTGTGGCCTGCAGGGTGCGACGACACGCGTGGTGGCGGAATGAATGCCGTGCACGCGATGGACACAGTGCGCTCACTGCCGCCAACAGCCTGCGTGGAGACACTGCACGAGCGGCGCACGCCGCCCCCGGTAGTGCCGGCCGCTGGCCGGCAGCCCCTTTCCCTCCCGAGGAGACCTGCATGGCCACCACCAAGAAGACCCCCGCCCGCCGCAAGGCATCGCCGAAGGTACGCAAAGGCACCCAGGCAGCGCCCGCCGCCGCCGAAGCCACCACGTCCGATCGCCCGCGCGTGGTGAAGACCGCCACCCGCAAGGCCGCCGCCGCTGATCCGCGCGCGGCGCGCGTCGCCGCGCGGCAGCGACGGCTGCAGGACCAGGAAAAAGCGAAGGATGTACGCGCGGCAAAGAAGGCGACAAAGAAGACCGCCACCCAGGCTGGCCCACGCCGTCAGCCGGAGAAGATGCCGGCGCAACATCTGGCCAAGCCCGGCCATGAGCATGCACTGGAGCTGGCCCCGCGCTTCCTCGCGCCGGTTTACGTCGGCAGCGGCAAGCTGCAGGGCATGCGGGCCATCGTCACCGGTGGTGATTCCGGCATCGGCCGTGCGGTGGCGGTGCTGTTCGCCCGCGAAGGCGCCGACGTTGCCGTGCTGCATCTGGATGAAGCCAAGGACGCCGAGCTGACGCGTCAGCACGTGGAAAAAGAGGGCGGCCGCTGCGTGGTGATCGCCGGCAACGTGCGCGACCCGCGCTTCTGCGACAAGGCCGTCAAGCAGGTGGCCAAGGCGTTTGGTGGCATCGACATCCTGGTCAACAATGCGGCGTTCCAGCTGCACTGCGAGCGCCTGGAAGACCTGGAAGATGCGCACCTGCAGGAAACCCTGCAGACCAACATCGGCGGCTATATCCAGATGGCACGCGCAGTGCTGCCACACCTGGGCGAAGGCGCCAGCATCATCAACACCGGCTCGGAAACCGGCCTGTTCGGCAGCAAGGCACTGATCGATTACTCGGCCACCAAGGGCGCGATCCATGCGTTCACCAAGGCGCTGGCCAGCCAGTTGCTGCCGCGCGGCATCCGGGTCAACTGCGTGGCGCCGGGCCCGGTGTGGACGCCGTTGAATCCGGCCGACAAGCAGGCCAAGGACGTGGCCGAGTTCGGCAAGGACAGTGACATGGGCCGGCCGGCACAGCCCGAAGAACTGTCGCCGGCCTATGTGTTCCTGGCCTCGCCGGCCTGCGCCAGCTACATCAGCGGGGTGATCCTGCCGGTGATGGGCGGGCCGCGCGGCTAGCGCGCGGCGGAGTAGAAGCCGGCGATGCGCGGTATGAACTGCTGCGGATTGGCGCCGACCAGGTTGGTCAGCACGACAACGGCGAGGCCGCGCTCGGGATAGACGATGAAGGCCGAGCGCGCACCGCCCATGCCGCCCACCTGCAGGTCGGGTGCGGTGTTGAACACCGGCCAGCCTGCGGCCCAGTCACCGGCGCTGCCGTCGTTGAGGCGCTCGGCCGTCCACATCTGCTGCACCGCACGCTGCTCCAGCAGGCGTCCCTCCTGCAACGCAGCCAACCAGCGCGCGGTGTCATCGGCCGTGGTGAGGATGCCGCCGCCGGCCCACAGGCTGGGCGGCATGTCGTAGAACCAGTGCGACAGGCGTGGCGTCGCATCCTTTGCATCGGTGGCGCGTGGCAGGTAGCTGTACATCGTCGCCGCATCCGGGATCAGGTCGTAGCTGTCGCCGAACGTGGTGCGTGCCATGCGCGCGGTGGAGAACTGGCTGGTGGCCAGGAAGCGTTCGTAGGGCATGCCGGATTGCCGCGCGATGATCCGCGCCAGCAGCAGGTAGTTGGTCTGGTTGTACTGGAAGCGATCGCCGGCCCTGGCCTCTGCCGGCAGCGCGCGGACCGCCTGCCATGCATCCTGTTCCGAGCCACTGCCCAGCAATCCCTCTGCATCGAGGATGTCGGGCAGGCCGGAGGTGTGGGCGAGCAGCTGGCGCACCCGCACCGCCCGCCAGCTTTCGGGCAGGTCGTCGAGATAGCGCGCGATGGGTGCGTCCAGATCCACCCGCCCGTCCTGTGCCAGCTGCGCCAGAGCGACGCCGGTGAAGGATTTGGTGGCCGAGTTGAGCGGGAACCGGGTGTTGCGGGTGGCGACCACGCCGTTCTCGACGTTGGCCAGCCCATAGGTTTCCGACAGCACCACCTGACCATCCTTGACCACCGCGACCTGCAGGCCCGGGATGCGCTGTTCCTGCATGGTCTGGCGGATGAAACGGCGGGTCTGGTCGTTGGCCTGGTCCTGGCTGGCGGAGACGGCGGCGAAGGGCAGCAGGCTGATGATCATGAGCAGGGTTCGTAGCGTCTGGCGAGGCATGCGGGTTCCCGGAGGTCGGAAAGATCGGCGGCGATGACGGCTGCCGCAGGCGACAGGCCATGGGTCGGATGCGCGCCTGGCGGAAAAGGTTTAAGCCGGCTGCGCGCCCTACCGTTCGTCGGCCCATGACTTCCGGGGGGTTGACTACAGGTGTCGTCATGGCAACAGTAGCGACACGTGTAGTCAAGGGAGTGTTGTCATGCGTGGCAAGACCATCGGGGACCAGGAACTGGCCCTGCTGCAGTATGTGGATGAGCAGGCACCGGCCAGCGTCGGCGAGGTCGCCAGCGGCTATGGCGAACCGCGCGGACTGGCCCGGTCCACCGTGTTGACGATGATGGAGCGCCTGCGCGCCAAGGGTTACCTGCAGCGCAGGCAGCAGCAGGGTGTCTACCGTTACCAGCCCACCCGTGGCCCGGAGAGCGTGCTGCAGGGCGCCGTTGCCCAGTTCGTCGACAACACGCTGCAGGGCTCGGTGTCGCCATTCGTGGCGTACCTGTCGCAGCGGCAGAAGGTCAGCGACAACGAACTGGCCGAACTGGAAGCGCTGGTGGCCGAACTGCAATCGCGTCGCCAGGAGGACTGAGCCATGGATACCTCGATGTTGATTCCGATGCTGGAACGGCTGGGCTGGACGAGCCTGCAGACCGTGCTGCTGGTGGCACTGGTGTACCTGCTGTGCCGCACGCTGCCAGCACTGTCGGCGGCCACCCGCTGCCGGTTGTGGTGGCTGGTGTCGCTGCAGGCGGTGGTCGGTCTGTTGTGGAGCCAACCGCTGCAGCTGGCCTGGTTGCCCGCACCCGATGCGGTGGCCATGACGACCGTGGATCTTGCTGCGGATGCGGTGTATCCGCTGGCACCGGAGGCCGCCGCGCAACTGCTGGCGAACGTGCCGATGAGCGATGCCGGCAGCGCGCAGGTGGCCTGGTGGGCAGTGACCCTGGCCGCGCTGTGGATGTCCGGCGTACTGCTGATGGCGCTGCGGACCTTTGGCGAATGGCGCCGGTGCCGTGCGCTGCTGGCCGCGTCGTATCCGTGCGAGGACCAGGCGCTGGTGCAGGCACTGCAGCTGGCTTCGGATGCGCATGGCCTGCGCCGCGCGCCACGCCTGTGGATGAGCGACCAGGTGGACGCGCCGCAGCTGGTCGGGCCGTTCCGTCCGGTGCTGCTGCTGCCGGCGGGCATGAACGCGCTGCAGGGCGATGCGCTGGACCTGGCACTGACCCACGAGCTGCAACACCTGCAGCGTCGTGACCTGCAGTGGGGGCTGCTGCCTGCCCTGGCCCAGCACCTGTTCTTCTTCCATCCGCTGCTGCGCCTGGCCGTGCGCGAATACGCCCAGGCCCGCGAGGAAGCCGTGGATGCGGCGGTGGTCGGCCAGCACGGTGCCAGCCGCCATGCCTATGGACGGTTGCTGCTGCAGCTGGGTGTGGCGCCGCAGCCACACCTCGGCGTGGCCAGCGCAGCGCCCAGCACCACCAGCCTCAAGCGCCGCCTGCTGTCGCTGCAGTCGCACCGGGCGTGCCCACGCCTGCTGGCCGTCGGCTTGACGCTGGTTGTATTGGCCGTGGGTGTGGCGCCGATGCGGCTGGTGGCCGCCCCGGTCCCGCCTGCACCGCCGGCACCGCCGCGCGCTGTGCCCGCGCCGCCGCCGCCGCCCGCAGCACCCCCAGCACCGGCAGCGCCGCCTGCCGCAGCAGTACCGGCAGAGCCGGCCGACTGGGCCGAGCCGGCAGAGCCTGAGGAGCCTGCCGACGTCAATGAAGACGAGGAGCAGGACGCAGGCACCCATGCGCACTCGCAGACCACCATCGTCACCCATGGCCAGCTGGATCTGGGTACGCCGCCACAGCAGGCCTTCGTCCTCGTCGATCACGGCCAGGCGTTCGCCAATGCCGGCATGGACGATGTGATGCAGGCGCGCAGCCGGCTTGGTGACGGCCCGGCACTGTGGTTCCGCCAGGGCGACAAGCGCTACGTGGTGCGCGATCCGATGCTGATCCAGTCGTTGCAGCGTGCCTATGCCGGCGCCGTCGACCTGAGCCGCCAGCAGAGTGAACTGGGGCGCCAGCAGAGCGTGCTGGGGCGGCAGCAGGGGCAGCTCGGTCGTGAACAGGGTGAGCTGGGCAGGCTGCAGAGTGAAGAGGCGCGTGAGATCGCTCTCGCCGCCGCACGGGCCGCACGCAGTGCGATCAACGATCGCGACATCAACCGCGAAGCGGCAGCCGAAGCGGCGCGGGCCACACGCAGCGCGGTGGATGATGCGGCGATTGCACGCAAGGCTGCGGCCGAAGCACAGCGCGCGTCACAGGTGGCCCGCAACCAGGCGCTGCAGTCCGAACGCAGCCGCGAGATGAGCCGTCTCGCCAGCCAGCAGGCTGCGCTGGGAAGCCAGCAGGCCGTGCTGGGCAGCCAACAGGCGGCATTGGGTGAACGCCAGGCGCGGCTGCAGGCGCAGGCAGCGAAGCAGGCGCAGCAGGTCATCGCGCGTGCGCTGGCCAGCGGCAAGGCCGAGCGGCTCTGACAGAGCGGAGCGCCGGGCCATGCCCGGCGCCCGCAGCGGCGCGTATGCGAATGGAATCCGCCGGGCAGGGCCCGGCGCTACCCCATCAGCCGCAGCTGGCGCGCTCGATACGGTTCTGTGCGTCCACCTGCACGGTCACCCGGTCCTGGCGGAAGTCCATGGTCACCGCCATCCCCGGTTTGACCACGCGTGCGTTGCGCGCGCCACTGTCGGCCACCAGCTTCTTGATCGTTGCTTCGTCGGCGGTCTTGCCGGTGAATGCGTCCAGCGCCTCGGGGCGGCACTCGTGCGGACCATCGGACACCTTGGCCGGCAGGCTGCCGGCATCGGCAGTGGTGTTGCCACCGGCATGGCTGCAGGCGGCCAGCGGCAGGACGGCTGCAAGCAGCAACAGGGGGGATCGACGCATGGCAGTACTCCTGGGGGGTGTTCAGTAGCGGCAGTGTCGCCGAGCCCTGTGTCAGTGATGTCAACGCGGCCTGGATCCGCCCTCTCCGTTCATCCGCTTACCAGCGCCAGGGTCTCCCGTTCGCGCTGCTCTTCCCGCACCAGCCGCTGCAGCAGCAGGGCCAGGGTCACCACGTCCTGGTGGTTGTGGTCGGCCACCCGGCACAGATTCACCGCATCACCGCCACGCAGGTAACGCAGCCATGCGGCGGGGGCTTCCGAGCCGGGCAGGTCATCTTCGCGCACCACGCGCAGCAGTTGCCGCTCGATGGTGGACAGCTTGCAGTTCTCCCACGTACCGCGGTAACGGCGGCGGGTGGGATACAGCAGGTCGACATGGTCCAGCGCGGTGATGGGATCGGCCTGACGGGCCAGCCGATAGCGTGTCTTCAGCAGTGGGGCATCGTAGCTGCGGCCGTTGTAGCTGCAGAACACGGTATGCGGCTGCAGCCAGCTGGCGAAGGCGGCCAGCATCGCTTCCTCGGCAGCCATCGTCGACATCAGCAGCTGGCGGATGCGCAGCCCTTCACCACGCTGCGGGCACACATGCCAGTCGGCCGCGCCGATCATGAAGGCGCGGGTGCCGGTGCCGCCGGCCAGGCCGGTGGTCTCGGTATCGAAGAACAGCAGGTCGCGCGCAGCCACGTGCTCACCCTCGCGCTTGGCGAAGGCCAGCGACAGCGGCATGGCGGGAATCGGCTGCGGCAGCAGTGACTCGATCAGGAACAGGCCGGGCGCAATCTCGTTGCCGGGCAGTTGACGATCCTGCGCGCTGGCGCGTGCCGGCGCAGGGCCACCCCGCGAGCGCATGCCGAGCAGGCGATGCAGGCTGCCGACCTCGGGCCGTCGCAGTGTCGCCGGCGCAGGCGTGGCCATGCCGGTCGGCTTGTGGCGGATCTCCTGTTCCACCCAGGCAAACACCGAACGCTCGGCCGGTGGCTGCCGCGCATCGTTGGCGGCCATCAGTGCCGGCGGCGTCTGCTGCGTCGGCGCGGCAGGCGTGGCTGCTTTCGGGTCACCCGCCTGCTTGCGAAGCAGCCGCAGCTTGTCCAGGCTCAGGCTCACGGGGCGATCAGCTCCATCGGGTCGCGTGTGCTCACCACCACATCGGCCACCTGCTGGCAGGCCTGCGCATCGAACAGGTCGAGCACGCGCAGCGCCAGCGCACGCGGCGAGGTTTCATCCTGTTCCTGCGCGGCCAGCACCGGACCGACGCAGGCCGGGCAACCCGCCTTGCAGTCGCAGCGCTGTACCAGTTCGCGCGCGCGCTGCACCAGCTCGGCCTGGCGCTGCCACAGCGGCTCGCTCAGGCCGACGCCACCGGGGAAGTTGTCGTACAGGTATACGGTCGGCACGAATTCCTGCAGCAGTTCCACCGCGCCAGGCTCGCCATCGCTGCCCCGCAGCTGGCCGCGCCCGCTCTGGTCGGCAATCGCGATCCAGGTGCCATCGCCGTTGCCCACCGACTTCTGCAGGTCGCGCGCATCGGCCATCACCGCCACCGTGGCTACGATGTGCAGTGCATAGGCGGCGCCGAGGAACCCATCCAGCGCATCCTGCTTGCTGGCGAAGGCGCGCAGCAGCAGCGCCTGCGGCAGCTGCCACCACACTGCGGTGGTGTGCAGTTCCTGGTCGGGCAGGTTGACCGGGCCGTAGCCGATGTTCTCGTGGGTGTAGTAGCGGATCTTCTTGTAACCGGCCACGCGGCGCACCACGTGCACTTCGCCATGGTGCGAATCACCACGGCCGGCCACGCCGCCATCGAAACGGTCCAGCACCTTGAGCTTGGTGAAGTCGATGCTGTCGGTGTAGTAGTCCACGTGGGTGCGGGTGACGTAGGCCTTGCGGCCTTCCCAGTCCAGCGTTTCCACCTGGTAGGGCGTGGACTGCACCATGTGGATGGCGCCCTCGTACAGGGTCAGCGCGGCAGCGGAGTAGTCCACTTCGGCGATGATCTGCTGGCGGCCATCGCTGCGGTCGACCACCACGAAGTTGCCGTCGGCCACCGCGCGCAGGCTGACCGCGTTGGCCGGATAGCTGTCGGCGATCCACTCCCAGCGTTCGCCTTCGCGGTGGATGACCTCGGTTTCGGCCAGTGCTTCCAGGAACACTTCAGGATCGATCGGGCCGAAGCCATCGCCGACCCGGAACGGCAGTTCGAACGCCGCGCAGCGGATGTGATCGAACAGGATCAACGGCTGGTCGGGTGCGATGCGTGCGTGTTCCGGCGACGCCTCGGCGAAGAAGTCCGGATGGCGCACCACGTACTGGTCTAGCGGCTGCGAACTGGCCACCATCACCCCGAGTGCGGGCTGCTGGCGGCGTCCGGCGCGGCCGAAGCGCTGCCAGGTGGCAGCCACGCTGCCGGGGTAACCGTTGAGGATCACCACGTCCAGGCTGCCGATATCCACGCCCAGTTCCAACGCCGAGGTGCTGACGATGCCGTCGATGTTGCCGGCACGCATCGCACGCTCGGTCTCGCGGCGCTCGGTGGGCAGGTAGCCACCACGGTACGCGCGGATGCGCGGTGGCTTGCGCGGATCGTGATCGAAGATGTCCTTCAGGTACTTGGTCAGCACCTCCACCATCAGCCGGGTCTGCGCGAACACCAGCGTCTTCAGGCCGGACTTGATCGCGATGCGGGCGATGCGGTTGCTCTGCGAGCGCGCC
Source organism: Stenotrophomonas sp. 3(2025) (assembly GCF_052665395.1). Lineage (NCBI taxonomy): Bacteria > Pseudomonadati > Pseudomonadota > Gammaproteobacteria > Lysobacterales > Lysobacteraceae > Stenotrophomonas > Stenotrophomonas sp. 3(2025). The sequence goes on from NZ_JBQOIF010000003.1 coordinate 174,609, forward strand.
GAGGCACGCAGGCCCAGGTCGGGGTTGATCACCGGCGGATTCCACAGCAGCACCTGCTTGGGCCCGCTGGGTGCACCGGATTCGGTGATGGCGGTGACCGGTGCTTCGATCAGCGCCTCGGCATGCGCCTGCGGGTTGCCGATGGTGGCCGAGCACAGGATGAACTGCGGTTGCACCCCGTAGAACGCGCAGATGCGCTTGAGCCGGCGCAGCACGTTGGTGACATGGCTGCCGAACACGCCGCGATAGGTGTGTACTTCGTCGATGACGATGTAGCGCAGGTTCTCGAAGAACTGCGCCCACTTGGTGTGATGCGGCAGGATCGCCTGGTGCAGCATGTCCGGGTTGGAGACCACGATGTCGCCATGCAGGCGGATCGCCTGCCGCGCGTCGCCGGGGGTGTCGCCGTCGAAGGTGAAGGCCTTCACCCCGAGGTCGCCGGCGCGGTTGAGCTCCAGCAGTTCGGCCACCTGGTCCTGTGCCAGTGCCTTGGTGGGGAACAGGTACAGCGCCTTGGCCTTGTCCTGCATGGCGGCGCTGACCACCGGCAGGGTGTAGCACAGCGACTTGCCGCTGGCGGTGGGGGTAACGATGGCGACGTGGTCGCCACGCTGGCTGGCCTCCCATGCCTCGGCCTGGTGGCTGTAGAGCTGCTCGATGCCGCGTGCCTTCAGCGCGGCGGCCAGCGCCGGTGGCACCGACGCGGGAATCGGCGCATAGCGGCCTTCGCGGCCGGGAATGGCGAAGCTGCCGGTGATGCGATCCTGGTAGCGGCGCTGCAGGCGTGCACTGAGCAGTGCGCCATCGCGCGCGGGCAGGCCATCGCGGGTGGCGAGCTGCTGCTCCGCATCGGCGGTGCGCTTGGCGAGTTCGTAGGCCATGGAAGATGGAGCCGGGACGTTTTTCGAGGGATCACATGGCACCACATCCACGTCTCAGGATGTGAGACATCGCGCGCGAAGGGCGTGAACCGTTCATTGCCACGGGTCGGGACGCCGCGCGATTTCCGCGCCGAGCGCCTTGCTGCGGCGGACGGACTGCACGATGCAGACCACAAGCCGTACCGTGTGCCAGCCCACCGCCAGCACTGCCAGCGGCTGCCAGGCAGATGCAACCGGCCAGCCCAGGTCCAGGCGCTGTGACAGCGGCACCGAGGCGGCGCCGAACATCAGCACGCACAGCAGCAGGCCCAGCCAAGCCAGATGCCAGAACCCTCCCGTTGGCGGATAGCGTCGTCGGTCGCTGGCCAGGCACCATGCCGTGCCCGCGCCCAGCACCCACCCATCGCAGGTGCGCACATCCAGCAACATCGAGCGCCCGCGGGAGAATGCCTCGGCGTGCTCCCATTCCTCCGGAAGCTGCACGCGCCGGTCATTGCCCAAGAGCCACACCTGTGATGCCTGGGCAGTGCGCCGGTACACGAGTAGACGGCCGCGGACCCGCAGGACGCGCTGCGCGGTCGCAGGGCCGTTGCGGCGTGGGCGGCCCAGCCAGGCCGCAAGACCGGCGATGGCAAGCAATGGCGTGGCGAGCAGGCCCGGGACGCCGGCGGCGGCCCATAGCGCCAGTGCGGCAATCACCAGCGGGGAAGGGCGCAGGCCGGGACCCCGTCGCATCGAAACTTCTTCCGGTGTCTCCATGCGCTCGCCACAGACCCGGCTGGTGGCTGCATCCGGCCGTGCAGCAGCGATATTGAAGCCATTGAGACGCACCACCACCGCCACGCGTTCGTCCAGCACCACGTCGGCTTGGTTGTCTTCCGAGAGGTATGGCCATGCCCGCCTTGGAACCAGCACGCGAACTCCACCCAGCAGGCCATCGCCAACCGGGAAGTTGTTCCAGCACGCCCCCCCGGTGAACGCCCCGTGCAGCCGCTTCACCTGGTCGTCGTGGACACAACCGGTCAGCGCGCGCAGCGGTGCCAGTGCGGAGTGTTCTTGAGCATCGAGCGTCCGCAGGGTGCTGCTCCGGCGCAGCGAGGCCAAGCCTGTGCGGACGCGTGATGCCCATTCGGCAACGGCCGCGAGGACCATCACCAACAGGACTGCCAGACCGATCAGCACGGCTGCGCGTGACATCATCAGGCAACCGGCTGCAGCGGTGGGACTGTGGAGGAAGCTGTCATGGCTGGCTGCCGTACACGGAATGACTCAGGATGCAGGCCCCGCCCTGGCGGGGGGAATGAAGTTCGTTGCAAACTCCGGCGCCCTGGCCGCGCATCGGTGATGCGGCACACTCCCTGAACGCCCTCGCCGTTTCCAACGAAATCTGAAGCCTGGATCCGTATCCTTGGTTGCTGGACGCAACCAACACGGTGGATGGCTGTGGCAAAACGGGCAACGCAGGGAGCACTTCTGGCCGGCATGCTGCTGGCGGGCATCGCGCACGCGCAGCAGACGACGCCGGCGGCCGTGCCCACGCCTGGTCCCGTACCGGCGCCCGCCGTGCCGCCCACCGTTGATGACACGCCCGTGGTCACCCCGCCTGCGCAGGGGAACGTCACCACGCTGGGCGAAGTGCGCGCGCTCAAGCCCGAAGACGACCAGCCGCTGGACCTGTACCGCTTCAAGAACCCGATGCGCGCGGAGAACAACCGCTTCAGCCGCGACTGGAGTGAGCCGCCGTCGCCCGAGCAGGTCAGCATGGGCGGTGGTTACATCATGATGGGCGTGGTCAAGGGCGTGATGGCCGCAGCCAAGGGCCTGAACAAGATCACCGGCGGCCCGGACCAGATCCAGTCGGCCATCGCCCGGCCGCCACCGGAACTGAGCGCCGAGCAGCAACGGCGCGCGCTGCAGTTCTGCGCGCAGCAGGACGGTTGCGGCGCGCCGCCGGAGAAGTAGGCGGTATCCTGCGGGCCTTCCCTTCGAGGCTGCCTGGATGCTGCTGCGTACCCTGTTCCTGCTTGCAACGCTGAGCCCGCTTGCCGCGTCCGCCAGCGACCTGACCGATGGCGGTTCGTGCCGCAATGGCGCGTTCCCTTCGGAACAATCGGGCTTTGCCCTGGCCAAGGTGGTGGGCACGCCGCGCCTGTACCTGCTGGGCGACATGGACGGCTGCCCGGCCAAGGGCGAACCCGCCTGCCGCCAGCGCAGCTACGTGGTGAGTGGCGACACGGTGGTGACCGGGCGTGATCTTGGCCGCTACCGCTGCGCGTTCTTCCCGAACAAGGTGGGTGGCAGCGCAGGCTGGGTGGATCGCAGCAAGCTGCAGGTGGTGCCGGTACCCGCGCCGACGCTGCAGGCCTGGTCGGGAGACTGGAAGGACAGTGACAACGGCCTGCGCATCCGCGTGCGTGACGGCCAGCTGCACGTGGAAGGCGATGCCTACTGGCCCTCGGCCAACCCGACGCCGGCAGAGCGCCCGGGCGGCCCGAACATCGGCGCGGTAAGCGCGCAGGCGGTGCCGCGTGGTGCCCAGGTCGACTTCGTGGAGGATACCTGCACGGTACGCGCGCAGCTGCTGGGCGACGTGCTGATCGTGGCCGACAACAGCGAGTGCGGCGGCATGAACGTGCGCTTCAACGGTGTGTATCGGCGCAAGTAAATCCACGCCATGCGTGGATGAAACGCGCGGACGGCCCGGCGCCAACCAAGGTGGGCATCTACCCTGCACGGCGTCAGTAGATCCACGCCATGCGTGGATCGTGTTCGCGAGCCAATCGGTGGGGACAGAGCCCTTTCGCACGCGAAAGGGATCCGACCCCGGGATCAGCGTCGGCGCTCCAGCCACCACAGCAGCGATGCGCACAGCACGAACGCCAGCCACCACGGCCAGCGCGGCCCCGGCACACGCTCGCTCGCCTGCGCGGTTGCCGGCGCCGCAGTGGCCAGCCGCTGCGTGGTCGCATCAGTCATCGCCTGCCGGTGCAGGGCAGGGGCCTGCTTCGGATCGAACACGTAGCGCCACTGCGTGCGGTCGCCGTGCTGCAGGCGCTGCCAACCGGCCTGGCGCGGCCACCAGCCCGCGCATCGTGCTGTGCCGGTGGTGCTGTCGACGATCAGCAGCACGTCATCGCCGCGTGCGTCGAAGGCCCTCAGCGGTGCCTGCACGCCGCACAGCGACTGCCGTTCGCCGGCCCAGGCCAGTGCCTGTGTCGACCATGGACCTTCGGACCCGGCCTGCGCGCGCGCGAGGGCGGCGAACACCGTGCTCCACAACTCGCCGTGGCGATCCTCGCGACCGGCCAGTACCCAGCGCCAGCTGTCCGTGATCGGCAGCAGCCCGATGCGCCCCTTGCCCACGGCGCGCCACCCACCGATGGGCTTGCCGTCGCGATCCTGCAGCAGGGGGCGGCTGTCGGCTGCCTGCAGCGCCAGGTATTCCAGCGCCGGCAGCGCCGCGGCGTGCGAGGCGCGGTCGGCGTCTTCGCCATCGGCGGTGGGCAGGGTGCCGGCGGCAAGCGGCCCCCGACGTGCCTGCAGCATCGTTGCGTCACCCTCGCCGGGCATCGCCGCAACCTGGCTGCCGGCATCGCCCTGCACGGGCAGGCCGAGATCGCGCAGGCGTTGCCGTGCGCTGGCTGATGGCGCGCCGGTACTGCGCACCAGCAGGCCCAGGCCATCGCGCAGGGCCTGACGCACGGTCGCCAGCTGAGCGGCACCGAGCGCGGCCAGGCTGCGTTCGTCGAGCAGCAGCAGATCGCTGCGCGCCAGCGTGGACGCGTCCAACGCCACGTTGCCGTCGCCCAGGCTGAGGCCTGCGCCGGTCTCGGCCTGCACCTGCACGCGGATGCCAGCATCGGTGGCCCAGCGGCGCAGGTACTTCAGTTCGGCGCCGGGGGCAGCCGAGCGCACCAGCAGGCGCAGCGGAGCGGCGGCCAGTGTCTGCTGCGGCACCGGCACGCTGTCGGCCACATGGCCCTGCGCATCCAGCAGGCGCAGCTGGAACACGCTGCGGCCTTCGGCGCGGGCGATGCCGCTGAGCTGTACACGGCCGTCCGCCGCCAGCGGTGCACGATCAACCACCGCACCGGCCGGGTCCAGCAGTTCGGCCTGCGCGCGGTCTACGCCGCGTGCCTGTGCGTGTACGTCGAAGCGCGCACCGGGAGCGGTGTCCACGGGCGGCTGCAGGGCGATCCACCCGTCGGCTGCAGGGGGTGCCTGCCAGCGCGTGTCGGCGGGCAGCACGGCATCGCGGTCACGCGCGGCCAGGCCGGCACCGACCAGTGTCACCGTGGAGGACGGATAGCGGCGCAGTGCGGTGGCCAGGTCCGGCACGCGCGCTGCACCGGCCATATCGGTTGCTTCCGGCAACAGTACCCGGGTGCCGCCGGTCGGCAGTGCAACGGTCTTTTCGGCCTCGGCGCCGATCACCACCAGGCCGGCCAGGGAACCGCGCTGTGAGGGCGGCAGCAGGCAGACGTACAGCAGCGCAGCAGTAGCCGCCTGCAGCGTGAGCACGGCGATCAGATGGCCGCGCCTCTGCGTGGGCGAATGCAGCTGGCGCGCACTGGCGACGAGCACGATCAGCGCCAGCGCCACTGCGATCCACACGTGCAATGCCGATGTGCTCATGGCTGTGCTTCCAGCGCGTCGAGGTAGCGCTGCCCCATGGCATCGGCCGCACGGCGTCGCATCACCTGCGGCAGTGGCCGCTGCAGTGCGCGCCACAGCTGCGCGCGCAGGCGCTGCCGGCACTCGGTGCAGCCGGGGTCGATGCGTAGTTGTTCGATGGCCGCAGCCAGGTCCAGTGCATCGGGCAGGAAGGCGTTGTTGCGCTGCTGCCAGGTGGCGAGCATGTCCAGATCGGGCGTGCCGTCCTCGTCGCCCAATCGCTGCCAGGCCTCGACGACGGCCGGATCGGGCGGCGTGCGCGCGGCCAGCGGCAGGTCGCGGCTGGCCAGCCCGGCACGGTCGCCGCTCAGGCGCCGGCTCTCGTCGATCGGCGGCAGCTCCGGGCCGACGCGGGCCAGGTAGATGCGCTCGGCCTGCTGCACCTGCTTGATGAACGCCAGCGCTTTGTAGGCAAACGGCAGGGCCTGCTCGGGGCGGCCCTGGCGCAGCTCGCCTTCGGCCGACCACATCTGGTCCAGCGCGGCCTTCAGGGTGGCGCGTGTCTGCGGGTCAAGCAGCGTCGCCGCCTCGGCGTGGTCGTGGGTATGCCCGTACTCGGACAGCACGTCGGTGGCGCTGCCGAACACCGGGGGCGTGTCATTGCCGCTGGCGGCGCCACCGTGGTCATGGCCGTGCTCGTCGTGTGCGCCTGCCTGCGCCTCGTGATCGTGGTCATGCTCGTCATCGTGTGCGTCCACCGTGGGCGTATCGCTGGTGGGCAGGTCGCTGGTCGGCGGTGGCTTCGGCGCGCCCTCGCTTTCCTCGCCCAGGAACTGGCCGTAGCGCAGGCGCAGGATGCGCTGGTCGACGCCGATCGCGTCGCTGCGCTTGACGAAGGCATCGGCGGCTACGCTCCGGCGTTCGCGGATCAACGCCTCGGCGTCGATGATGATCTGCCGCTGGCTGCGGAAGTACGCGGGCAGGGTCTTCTTGATGCGGCCTTCCAGCTCGGCACCGAGCACGGCCTCGGCGCTGGGCAGGCGCAGGATCACGCTGCTGCTGCGGCCGACCTGTGCTGCCGGCGCGTGGTTGTCGCGCACTTCCAGCTGGGCGATCACATCGTTGCCGGGCTGTGCGCCCAGCGCGGCCAGATCAAGGGTGTGGGCAAAGCGCCGTGCTTTCGCGTCGCCGCTGCCGCTGAGCGGCACGCTGCGGCGTACGAAGGTGATGTTCTCGCCGCTGCCCTGGGTGATGGTGATCGACAGCGTCGCCTGCGCGGAGACGCCATGATCGTCGCTGGCCTCGAAGCGCAGCGTCCACTGCCGTTGCCTGGGGGTGCCCAGCACCAGGCTGGTGGCAGGCTCGATCACGCGTACCGTCGGCGCACGGTCGGCGACCACGTCGAGCCGATGCAGGCGGGTTTCGGCCAGCGCCGGCTCGCTGACCACGCGATACAGCAGCGGGGTACGCGCCACGTCCTGCGCCTGCCATTCACCATTGCGCTCGCGCAACCGCAGGCGTCGACCATCGTGGAACTGCAGCCAGGCGCTGCTGGGTGCGCGGTCGAAGCGCAGTGACCAGGACAGGCGACTGTCGGCGGCGACCTTGGCGTCGAGTGCGTTCTGCGTACGCGTGGGTTGGCCGGTGTAGGCCGGTGCGTCGATGCGCAGTCGAGTGGACTGCAGGCGCAATGGACCGGCCTTGGCGCTGCTTTGCGGTGAGGCAGGCGCCGTGGGGCGCGGTGCGCCGCGGTGCGGCCAGCCCAGTGCCAGCACAGCGACGGCGAGACCGCCGATCCAGCACAGCGCCACTGCCCTGCGTGGCCAGCGTGGTCGCAGCTCGGGGAGGTTGCGTTCAAGCGCAGCCAGCACGTGCGTGCGCTGGCGCTGCTGCAATGGGTTGAGCGCAGCGCCATCGGCAAACAGCAGATCGGCGCTGTCTTCGCTGGCGCCACTGGCATCGAGCCTGCGCTGCACCCAGCGTCGGTCCAGCTGCCGGGCGCGCATCGTCGCGGCGGCCGCAATGATCAGCAGGGCCACGGTCGCCACGACGCAGGCGATATCGAAACCGGACACGCGCAGCGCGAGTGCCGCTGACGCCAGCGCCCACGGCAGGCCCAGCAGCAGAGTGATCGCCGCGCGGCGCCGACGTGCGCGCTGCCATGCTTGTTGCAGCGCCTTCATGGTGCAGCCCTGCGTCGCGCGCTGCTCGCCATCCAGCGCTCAAGCGCGAACAGCAGCACGATCACCAGCAGCAGCCACGCGGTGGGTTCGCGCAGGGGCGGCGTTGCGGCGGGCAGGGCCGCCTGGCGTGGTGCCTGATCCTGCGCATCACCCAGCTGCGGCGTTGATGGCGGTTGCAGGGCCTGCAGCAGGTCGCGCGGCAGGCCGTCATCGCGCAATGCACTGTTGCGGGCCACGTTCCATTCGCCGGGCAGATGCAGCAGGCGGCCCTGGCCGATGCGCTGCTGCCACAGCAGCGGTGCATTGTCTGCATCGCGTAGCAGTACGGGTGCACCCGCTGGCGGTTTCGCAGCGGTCAGCACCGTGCCGCCCTGCTGCAGCCAGCGCTGCCAGTTGCCAGGCAGCGCATCGGTGGCGGTCCAGACGCCGATCTCGCCGCGGGCAGGCAAGGCGTCGTCGGCCAGGGGGGCCGCCAATGGTTGCGTGCTCCACGCGCGCTGCAACGCGCCCAGCCATTGCAGCGCAGCGGCCGGTGCATCGCTGCGCGTACGCAGGCGTGGTGCCGGGGAAGCGTGTGGCGGCGCGGTGACGGCCAGCGCGTGTGGCTGCCACTGCACCTCGCGCGACAGCTGCAGGCGGGCACCATCAAGGCCGGGCAAGGGATCGGGTACGTGTACGGTCAGCGCGGTGCCGGCCGGCAACTGCGCGTCCAGCTCGCGCAGCAGGCTGGGCAGGGCAGCAGCGTCTGCCGGCGCGGGCTGGTCGATGGTGGGAAAGCCCGGCGCCAGCCAATGCCAGTTGCGCGCATTGGTGCTGCCGCGCAGCGCGGTCGCATCCAGGCCCGGTGCCACCACCGTCCACGCTGCTGGCACGGGCGCAGGACCGGTCAGCGCCGGGCGCGCCAGCAGCAGGGCCAGTGCGGCCAGCAACAGCAAGCGCACCAGCAACAGCGGCCAATCATCGAAGCGGATGCGCTGGCGCGGTCGCACCTGCGCGCGCAGCCAGCGCAGCGCAGCGAAATCCAGTGGCGTGTAGGGATGACGGCGGGCGAGGTGGATCAGCAGTGGCAGCAGCCATGCGGCCAGCGCCGCCAGGCCCAGCGGGAACAGCAGGCTCATGCGCCGCCCCTGCGGCCGAACAGCGCCTGCAGCGGCTGGTCCAGCGGCTGATCCAGCCAACCGGTCGCGCAGGCGATGCCACTGGCCTGCAGGCGCGACTGCAGCGCGGCGCGCGCCAGGGCGAAGCGCTGCAGGTAGTCGGCGCGGATCGCGGCGCCATCGCCGAGAAGTTCATCGCCCGTTTCCGGATCGCGGAAACGATGGCCTGCGTCGAAGGGGAAATCGCGCTCGTCGGCCGTCAGCACCTGCAGCAGCATCACCTCGCGGCGGGCGCTGGCCAACTGCTCCAGCAGCACGATGCCCGCGTCGTCGAAGCCATCGCCGATGGCCAGCAGCAGATCGCCGGGGCGCACGCGCTCCCACAGCGGTCGCAGCCGCTCTGCGGCCGGCCATGCGCCGCGCGCCTGCAGGGCATGCAGCTGCAGATGCACGCGGTCGCGCTGGCGCGCACCATGCGCGGCCGGCACCAGCTGCAGGCCGTCGCCGTTGATCGCCAGCAGGCCGAAGCGATCACCCTGCTGCAGCGCCAGCTCGACCACGCAGGCAGCCAGCTGCCGCATGTGATCCAGCCGGCTGCGTCCGGGCGCTGTACGGTCGGACTGGCCCGCCGAGGCCGTGGCATCGAGCAGCAGCCAGGCGGTGATCGGGCTGTCGCGCTCGGATTCGCGCACGAAGAAGCGGTCCGAGCGCGCATACAGCTTCCAGTCGATCTGGCGCAGTTCGTCACCGGGCTCGTAGGCGCGGTACTGGGCGAATTCCAGGCCGGCGCCGCGGCTGCGGCTGGCATGCTGGCCGATGCCGCTCGCACCGCTGGCCAGGCGTGGCCGCAGGCGCAGCGCACGCAGGCGCGCACGCAGGTCGGGTGGCAGCAGCAGCGGCGTGCCTGCGGTCACCAGTGGATCAACCCGGGAAGGGAACGGCCTGCAGCAGTGCGGCGACCACATCGTCGGCCCGCTTCTGCTCGGCTTCGGCGGCAAAGGACAGCAGCAGGCGATGGCGCATCACCGGTGCGGCCAGCGCCTGCACATCCTCGCGCGTGGCGGCAAAGCGTCCCTGCAGCAGGGCGCGCGCCTTGGCGGCCAGCACCAGCGACTGCCCGGCACGCGGACCTGCGCCCCATTTCACCCACTGGTTGATCGCTGCCGGTGCGCCATCGCCGGGGCGGCTGGCGCGGACCAGGCGGGTGATCCAGGCCAGCACATCGGGGCTGACATGCACCTGGCGCACCGCCGCCTGCAGCGCGATCACCGCTTCGGCATCCATCACCTTCGGCACGCTTTCCGTGGCACCGCCGGTGGTCTGTTCAAGGATCTGCCGCTCTTCTTCCTCGCTGGGGTAATCGACCAGCACATGCAGCAGGAAGCGGTCCAGCTGTGCTTCGGGCAAGGGGTAGGTACCGGCCTGTTCGATCGGATTCTGCGTGGCCAGCACGAAGAACGGCGCCGGCAACGTGTAGGTCGTGCCGGCGTAGCTGACCGTACGCTCCTGCATCGCTTCCAGCAGCGCCGCCTGGGTCTTGGGCGGGGTGCGGTTGAGCTCGTCGGCCAGCAGCAGGTTGGTGAAGATCGGGCCCTGCTGGAAGCGGAAATGGCGATGACCGGTGCCGTGGTCTTCTTCCAGCAGTTCGGTGCCCAGGATGTCGCTGGGCATCAGGTCCGGGGTGAACTGCACGCGCCGGAACTGCAGTTCCAGTGCCTGCCCCAGCGAGCGCACCAGCAGGGTCTTGCCCAGCCCCGGCGCGCCTTCCAGCAGGCAGTGGCCACCGGCCAGCAGGCCGATCAGCAGCTGCTCGACCACGGTGTGCTGGCCGACCACGGCGTGGGCCAGGGCGCTGCGCAGCGCGTGCAGGCGCGGCAGCAGGGAATCGAGGTCGGGGGAGGTCATGGGCGTGGTCCGTTCAATTGTTCAATGCGTACATCACGATGTTGACGCCGAAGCGGGTGTTGTCTTCGGCCAGGAAACGCTTGTTGCGCCAGTCGTAGTCCCACTCGCAGCCGTAGTCCTTGTTGCTGTAGAGCAGACCCAGCCGGCCATCGACCTCGATGCCTTTCAGGTAGTCGTGCACCAGGTCATCGCCCCAGCCGTTGAGCTCGAAGCTGGTCGCAGGCGGGCCGTCGGGGAAGCGGAAGAAGCTGCGGTACAGCGCGTGGCTGTTGGGCAGTTTCTGCAGCGCCTTCGGCCCGAACAGCCGGCCCATCTGCGCTTCGAACGAGGTGGCGAACAGGCCGTCGATATCGTGGTTGCAGTCGTCGACGAAGACGAAGCCACCATTGCGCACGTAGCGCACGAAGTTCTGCCGTTCGGCCGCGTTGAACTCGACCAGGGTGTGCCCGGCCAGGTAGCAGAACGGCGCTTCCAGCATGCGCGGGTCGGCCAACGCCACCACGCGTTCCTGCGGGTCCACCCGCAGGGAGGTGTAGTCGATCAGCGAGGTGATCAGGTTGGACGGCATGCGCGCGTCCACGTCCCAGTCGCCGGAGTCGTACTGCAGGCGGGTGAACCAGAAGTCGTAGCGCGAACTGCGCGGGCCTGCCTGCGCCCATGCCGGCAGCGCCGCCGCCGAAGCGGCAGCGGCCAACCAGCGCAGGCAGGCCCGCCGATCCATCAGACCGCGTCGGACAACGAGGTAAAGGTGAAATCGCGCAGCTTCATCGGCGGAATCATCATCACGAAGCTGGATTCGTCACCGGCCACGCGCACCGGCTTGCCCAGCTCTTCGATGTTGTTGAGCATGATCACCGGCGATTCGTTGAAGCGGAAGTTCTTCACCGGGTACTTGATCTGCCCGTTCTCGATGTAGAAGGTGCCATCGCGGGTCAGGCCGGTCAGCAGCACGGTCTGCGGATCGACCATGCGGATGTACCAGGTACGGGTGACCAGGATGCCCTTCTGGGTGCCGCGCACCAGTTCGGCGGTGCTCTTCTCGCCACCGCTCATCAGCAGGTTGCCGGGCGTGGCCTTGGCGGTCTTGCCCTGCTTCTGTGCCCAGAAGCGCGAGTAGTCGAGGTTGGCGACCTTGCCGTTCTCGATGATGGCGATGCGCTCACGCGGCATGCCCTCGTTGTCCCACGGCAGCACCGGCGCGTCCGGGTGCCACGGGTCGGCATGCATGTTCACGCGCGGATCGTAGACCTGCTCGCCCAGCTTGTTGCCACCGCCCTTCTTCGACAGGAAGCTGCGCCCTTCATCGGCCGAGCGTGCGCTGAAGAAGTTCATCATGAAGCTGATCAGGCCGGCGGCTGCTGCCGGCTCCAGGATCACCGTGTACTTGCCGGGTTCCAGTGCCTTGGCTTCCTGCGACTCGGTCGCCTTGCGCATGGCGATGCGGATGTCCTGGTCGGCCTTGAAGTCGGCAGCGTCCTTCAGGTTGCGACCCACCCAGCCCGAACCACGGCCGTCTTCGGTGCGCACGGTGCAGGTGTAGTCGAAGTTGGTGGTGCGCTGGTAGCCGAAGTTGCCGTTGCTGTTGGCCGTGGCGTAGAAACCCTGGCCGTCTTCGAGGAAGCCTGCAGCGATCAGCCCGTTGCCACGGCACGGCGCGATCGAATCGGCGGCGACCTTGGCGCGGAAGGCCGGATCGATGGCGGCGGTGGATTCGCTGAAGGTCGGGCTGGGGCGGTAGGTCTGCTTGCCGATGGCCGGCATGAACTCCGGGTTTTCCGGGGCCAGGCGGGCCAGGTCTTCGGCGCGACGCACCACGCGCTGCAGCGCCGCGTCGTCGAACTCGTTGATCGAGGCGGTACCCACGCGCTTGCCGAAGGCCACGGTGACGGCCAGTTCGGTGTTGTCGACGATGCCGCTGGTGGACACGTTGTTCAGGGCGAAACGGATGTTGCCGTTGATGGAACCGGCCAGTACGGCCGTGCACTCATCGGCCTTGGACAGGGCGATGACCTTGTCGAGGATGGCCTTGGCCTGGGCTTCGGTGAAGATACTCATGGTGTAAGGGCTCCTGACCGGTCAGCCGAGGCTGCGTGCGGTGTTGATGACGTTGATGCCGTTAAAGCGCGCGGTGGACGAACCGTGCGAGACCGCCGAGACCTGGCCGGGCTGGCCCTTGCCATCGAAGAACGAACCGCCCAGGCGGTAGTCGCGTTCATCGGCCACGGCGCTGCAGGCATTCCAGAATTCCGGCGTGCGGATCTGGTAGGCCACGTCTTCGAGCATGCGGGTGATCTTTCCGTTCTTGATCTCGTAGAACAGCTGGCCGCCGAACTGCGCGTTGTAGCGCTGCTGGTCGATCGAGAACGAACCATCCCCGATGATGTAGATGCCGTTCTCCACGTCCTTGATCATGTCCGACACGCTCAGCGGCGACTTGCCCGGCGCCATCGACACGTTGGCCATGCGCTGGAACTGCACGCTGGACCACGAGTCGGCATAGCAGCAGCCATCGGATTCGGTCTTGCCGAGGATGTGGGCCTGGTCGCGGATGGTCTGGTAGTCGACCAGCTTGCCGTTGCTGATCAGGTCCCAGCGCTTGCACTTCACGCCTTCATCGTCGTACGCCACGGCGCCGAGGCTGCCCGGCTGGGTCTTGTCGGCAAAGATGTTCACGTGCTCGCTGCCGTACTGGAAATGCTGCTCGCGCTTGTCCAGGGTGGCGAAGCTGGTGCCGGCGTAGTTGGCTTCGTAGCCGAGCACGCGGTCCAGTTCCAGCGGGTGGCCGATCGACTCGTGGATGGTCAGCCAGGTGTGCGACGGATCCAGGATCAGGTCGTACTTGCCGGGCTTCACCGACGGCGCCTTCAGCTTCTCCTGCGCCTGCTTGGCCGCCGCGATGGCATCTTCCTTCATGTCGTAGGACGAGCTGTAGTTGACCACGCCATTGGGCGTGAGCACCTTGCCGGCAGCTGCGCCATCGAGGTACTCGTAGCCCAGGCCCATCGGTGCGGACAGGCCTTCGCGGGTGCGGAACTTGCCGCTGGCCTTGTCGATGGCGGTGATCGTCATCGGTGCCCAGATGCGGTGCACGTCCTGGTCGATGTAGGAACCGTCGGTGGAGGCGAAGTACTTCTGCTCGTTCACCAGGAACAGCATCGAGTTGACGAAGCTGGCACCGGCGCCCATCGCCGCGGCGTTGACGTCCAGCAGCAGGTCGACCTTCTCTTTGATCGGCACCTCCATCGCGTTCTTGCGGATCGGCGTCTTCCAGCTGACCTCGCCCACGCCCGGCGCCTTGGCCAGCTGCACCGGCGCGGTCTGCACGCCCGCGTTGGCTTTGGCGATCGCTGCGGCCTGCTGCGCGGCACGGGCCACGTCGGCGGTGCTGAGCGCATTGGTGGCGGCAAAGCCCCAGGCGCCGTTGACGATCACGCGGATGCCCACACCGGTGGACTCGGTGTTGACCACGTTCTGCACCTTGTCTTCGCGGGTGATCACGAACTGCCGCAGGTAGCGGCCGATGCGCACGTCGCAGTAGGTGGCGCCGGCGCTGCGCGCGGCCTGCAGGGCGGCGTCGGCCAGGCGCTTCTTCAGCGCAGGGTCGAGGCTGGACTGCAGTTGCTCGGCGGCGATCGCCTTGCCGAAGAATGACGGCACGATCAGGCCGCCAGCGGTAAGCCCGGTCAGGGCCAGGAAGTCACGTCTGTGCAAGGCTGCTCTCCATGAAGGACGGGTGGCTCAAGCGCCGAGACTGCGCGCGGTGTTGATGATGTTGATGCCGTTGAAACGGGTGGTGGACGAACCGTGCGAGACCGCCGACACCTGGCCGGGCTGGCCCTTGCCGTCGAAGAACGAGCCGCCGAGGCGGAAGTCGCGTTCATCGCAGATGGCGGTGCAGGCGTTCCAGAACTCCGGCGTGCGGATCTGGTAGGCCGCATCCTCGACCATGCCGGTGATCTTTCCGTTCCTGATCTGGTAGTACAGCTGGCCGCCGAACTGCGCGTTGTAGCGCTGCTGGTCGATGGAATAGGAGCCACGGCCGTGGATGTAGATGCCGTTCTCCACGTCCTTGATCATGTCCTCCACGCTGAGCGGCGTCCTGCCCGGCGCCAGCGAGACGTTGGCCATGCGCTGGAACTGCACGCTGGACCACGAGTCGGCATAGCTGCAGCCATGCGAGGCATCGCGGCCGAGGATGTGCGCCTCATCGCGCGTCGCCTGGTAGTCGACCAGGATGCCGTCGCGCACCAGGTCCCAGCGCTGGGTCTTCACCCCTTCGTCGTCGTAGCCGACCGCGCCGAGGCTGCCCGGCTGGGTCTTGTCGGCGAAGAAGGTGACGATGTCGCTACCCCAGCGGAAACCGGCATCGCGCTTGTCCAGCGTGGCGAAGCTGGTGCCGGCGTAGTTGGCCTCGTAGCCGAGCACGCGGTCCAGTTCCAGCGGGTGGCCGACGTTCTCGTGGATGGTGAGGAACAGGTTGGACGGATCCAGCACCAGGTCGTACTTGCCGGGCTTCACCGAGGGCGCCTTCAGCTTCTCGCGCGCCTGGCGGGCGGCGGCGATGGCGTCCTCGACCGGGTCATAGGAATCACGGTACGCAGTGATGCCACCGGGCAGCTGCACCTTGCCGCGTGCATCGCCATCAAGGAACTCGTAGCCCATGCCCATCGGCGAGGACAGGCCGGCACGGGTGCGGAACTTGCCGCTGGCCTTGTCGATGGCAGTGGCGGTGAAAGGCAGCCAGATGCGATGGATGTCCTGGTCGATGAAAGAACCGTCGCTGGAGGCGAAGTACTTCTGCTCGTTGACCAGGAACAGGGTGGAATTGATGTAGTCGGCGCCCGCATTCAGCGCGGCGGCGTTGAGCGCCAGCAGCAGCTCGACCTTGTCCTGGATCGGCACTTCCATCGCATTGCGGCGGATGGGTGTCTGCCAACGCACCTCGCCGACCGCCGGGGTGGGCGCCAGCTGCACCGGGCGGGACTGGATGCTGGCATTAGCGCGGGCGATGGCGGTGGCCTGTTCGACCGCGGTGCGCACCGCCGCGTCGGTCTGCTGGTGGGTGGCGGCGAAACCCCAGGCCCCGTTGACGATCACCCGCACGCCCACACCGGACGATTCGCGGTTGGTCACGTTGCCGACCTGATGCTCGCGGGTGATCACCGACTGGTTGAGGTAGCGCCCGATGCGCACGTCGCAGTAGCTGGCCTTGGCCGAACGCGCGGCAGCGAGAGCGACCTCGGCCAGGCGCCGGCGCTTGACCGGGTCGACCGGGGCCAGCAACTGCTCGGCGGCGATCAGCCGCGAATGCGGCAGGGCCAGGCCCGCCAGGCCCAGAGCGGAAAATGCCAGGAACTCACGTCGTTGCACAGCGTCTCTCTCTTACTTCCGTGCGGCCGGCAAAGGACCGATCCGATCACGTCAACTCCTCGACTTTCGCCAGCGGCGGGCATTCGGGCAAGTGACTGCAGTCATGGTCGGGGAGGGTTTCGGCCGGGCTTGCAGCCCTGCACCTGCTGTAGTGCCGGCCGCTGGCCGGCAACCTCAGCAGCAACGTCAACAGCAACAGCGGGCTATCCGTGGGGGGCGGGGCGGTGTGGGGTGGCAGGACACGCCGTAAACCCGTCCATGGGGGCTCGATGGCGCCATCCATGGCGCCAACGGTCCTGCCACCCCACACCGCCCCACCTCTGACAGATCTCCGCGGCTGTTGGTAGGTGTCGACCTTGGTCGACACATCTGTCAGGTATCGAAATAAATCTGGGGTCAGATCCGTTTTCCGCAGGAAAACGGATCTGACCCCAAGAGCCGTTCCAGCAGATCGCGGAAAACTGTCGAAGGCGGGGTGGATCCGGTTGCGGGGGCGTGAGCGCCATGGATGGCGCGACCGAGCCTCCATGGACGGATTCACGGCGTCCCCCGCAACCGGATCCACCCCGCCGACCCACGGAATGCCGCCTTTTGACGTTGCTCTGGCTCCGGCCTCTGCAGGTGCAGGGCGCAGCCCTGCCGAGCAACACCCCCCTCGTGCACAATGAAGCCGACCCCGCCTGGACGCCGTCTCGATGTCGAGCAAGCCGTATTCAGAAGCCTGCGAACGCAACCGCGAACCGATCGCCGCTGCGCTCGACCCGTGGATGGGTGATCGCCACCGGGTGCTGGAGATCGGTAGCGGCACCGGCCAGCATGCCGCCTTCTTCGCCGAGCGCTGGCCATGGCTACGCTGGCAGCCCAGCGACCATCCGGATCATCTGCCCGGCATCGAGGCCTGGCGCGCGGAGGCGGCACTGCTGAACCTGCTGCCGCCGGTGGCGCTGCAGGTGGAACTGCCGCCAGCGCCCGGCCTGAGCCTGCCGCAGGGCAGCCTGTTCGACGCCGCATTCAGTGCCAACACGCTGCACATCATGGGCTGGGAGCATGTGCAGGCGCTGTTCACCGCGCTGCCACCGGTGCTGCGTCATGGCGCGCTGCTGGCGGTGTATGGACCGTTCAATTACGGAGGTCGCTACACCAGCGACAGCAATGCGCAGTTCGATGCGTGGCTGAAGGCACGTGATCCGCGCAGCGGCATCCGCGATAGCGAAGCGGTGCAGGCGCTGGCCGCCGACCACGGCTTTACCCGCCTGGGGGATGTGGCAATGCCGGCCAACAACCGCTTGCTGCTGTGGCGGCTGGGCTGAAGCATCGGTAGTGCCGGCCGCTGGCCGGCAACACATTGTCCGGGAAGGGCAGATGCCGGCCATCGGCCGGCACTACCGATTACGCCACCTGCACGATATGCAGCGCCTTCGGATTCCGCCACTGCGCCAGCAGCACCGCTTCGCGGGCCTTGGCCTTCTCGAAGTGCGCTTCCTTGACGTGGCCGAAGCCGCGGATGTGCTCGGGCACGCTGGCAATCTCCACCGCCAGTGCCAGGCGGTCGTCATCCAGACCGTCGATCAGCTGCTGCACGGTCGCTTCGTAATCGGTGATCAGCTGGCGCTCCATGCGACGCTCTTCGGTGCGGCCGAACACATCCAGGCGACCACCACGCAGGAACTTCAACTTGGCCAGCAGGCCGAAGGCCTTGAACATCCAAGGGCCGTATTCCTTTTTCAGCAGCCGGCCCTGCTCGTCCTTCTTCGCGAACAGTGGCGGGGCCAGATGGAAACGCAGCTGGTAGTCGCCCTCGAACTGCTGCTGCAGGCGCCGCTGGAAGTCGCCGCTGGTGTACAGGCGCGCCACTTCGTACTCGTCCTTGTACGCCATCAGCTTGAACAGGTAGCGGGCCACGGTTTCGGTCAACGCGGTGGAGCCGCCGATGCGCTCGGCTTCGGCCGCGCGTACGCGCTCGACCAGCGTGCGGTAGCGGTTGGCGTAGGCGGCATCCTGGTAGTCGGTCAGGAAGGCCGAGCGGCGCTCGATCATCTCGTCCAGCGAGCGCGACAGGCGCGCATCGTCCAGCGGCAGGAAGGCGACATCGCCACCGTGCGTCGGCAGCCCGCGCAGCTCGCGCTCGTCACCGGTGTTGCGCGGTGCGGTGGTAGCGCCCCACTCGTTGCCTTCCCATTCGCCCGGCGGCAGCGCATGCAGCGGGCCCGGCGTGTTCTCGGTGTCGGTGTGGCGGTTGCGCACCAGGCCGGCGGCCTGCTGCACGGCCTGCGGATCGACTGCGGCCAGGCGGCCCCAGGCGAAGGCCTGCTGGTTCATCGCCACGGCCGCGCCGTTGAGTTCGATGGCGCGCATCAGCGACTCGAACGACAGCGGCACCAGGCCCTGCTGCCAGGCGTAGCCGAGGATGAACAGGTTGGCGGCGATCGCATCGCCGAGCAGGGCGGTGGCCAGCTGGGTTGCGTCCAGCAGCAGCGGCTCCTCGCCACCCAGGGCCACGCGCACGCCGGCGACGATGTCGGCGGCGGGGAACTGCATGTCCGGGCGGGTGGTGAAGGTGCCCGGCATCGCTTCGTAGGTATTGAGCACCACCTGCGAACGGCCGGCGCGCACCTTCGACAGCGCCCAGTAGTCGTTGACCACCACCATGTCGCAGCCCAGCACCAGATCGGCTTCACCCGCGGCGATGCGCACCGCATGGATATCGTCCGGGCGGCGGGCGATGCGGATGTGCGTGGTCACCGCGCCACCCTTCTGCGCCAGGCCGGTCTGGTCGAGCACCGAGGCGCCCTTGCCTTCAAGGTGACCGGCCATGCCCAGCAGGGCGCCGATGGTCACCACGCCGGTACCGCCAACGCCGGTGATCAGGATGTTCCAGGGTTGCTCCAGGGTGCCGCGCACCACCGGTGCCGGCAGGTTGTCCAGCAGCGTGGAGGCATCGCGCTTGCTGCCCTTGCGCGGTTGCCCACCGTGCACGGTGACGAAGCTCGGGCAGAAGCCGTTGACGCAGGAATAGTCCTTGTTGCAGTTGGACTGGTCGATGTCGCGCTTGCGACCGAACTCGGTCTCCTTCGGCAGCACCGACACGCAGAAACTCTTCTTGCCGCAGTCGCCGCAGCCTTCGCAGACCAGCGAATTGATCATCACCCGCTTGGCCGGGTCTTCCAGCTTGCCGCGCTTGCGGCGGCGGCGCTTCTCGGTGGCGCAGGTCTGTTCGTAGATCAGGATCGAAACACCCTTCACTTCGCGCAGGCGCTTCTGCACCGCATCCAGCTCGCTGCGGTCGTGGAACTCTACGTCGCTGGGGAAATGCTCGCGCTGGCGCGTCCACTTGGCGATGTTGTCCGACAACACCATGATGGTGTGGATGCCCTCGGCACGCATCTGCTTTGCGATGTCCGGCACGCTCAACGGGCCGTCCACCGGCTGCCCGCCGGTCATCGCCACCGCGTCGTTGTAGAGGATCTTGTAGGTGATGTTGACGCCGGCGGCGATCGCCTGGCGGATGGCCAGCGAACCGCTATGGAAATAGGTGCCGTCGCCCAGGTTCTGGAACACATGCTGGGTGTCGGTGAAGGCGGCCTGCCCGGCCCACGTCACGCCTTCGCCACCCATGTGGGTGAAGGTGTCGGTGCTGCGGTCCATCCAGGTCACCATGTAATGGCAACCGATGCCGGCCAGCGCACGCGAACCGTCCGGCACGGTGGTGGAGGTGTTGTGCGGGCAGCCGGAGCAATAGTGCGGCACGCGCGGGAAGCTGGCGCGCGGCAGGGCAAGCTCGGCTTCCTTCTCCTGCATCCACTGCAGGCGCTGCTCGATGGAGTCGTTGTTGAAGAACTTCTGGATGCGGCGACCGATCACGCCGGCGATGGTGGCCGGGGTCAGTTCGCCGGTGGACGGCAGGATCCACTCGCCGGCCTCATCGTACTTGCCGACGATGGACGGTCGCTGGCCCCAGCTGGCCGGCCAGTTGAAGAACTGCTCCTTCATCTGGCGCTCGATGAAGGCTCGCTTCTCCTCCACCACGATGATGTCTTCCAGGCCCTGCGCAAAGCGCGCGATGCCTTCCGGTTCCAGCGGCCAGGTCATGCCGACCTTGTACACGCGGATGCCGATGTCGACGCAGGCCTGCTCGTCCAGGCCCAGGTATTCCAGGGCCTGCAGCACGTCCAGGTAGCTCTTGCCGGTGGTGACGATGCCCAGCCGCGCACGCGGCGCGTCCATCACCACCTTGTCGATGCCGTTGGCACGCGCGAAGGCCTGCGCGGCTTTCACCGCATAGCGGTGCAGGCGCATCTCCTGGTCCAGCGGCGGATCGGGCCAGCGGATGTTGAGGCCGCCGGCGGGCATGTCGAAGTCCTCCGGCAGCACGATGCGCCGGGCCAGCGGATCAACCTCGACCGAGGCCGACGATTCCACCGTCTCGGCGATCGTCTTGAAGCCGACCCAACGCCCGGTGTAACGGCTCATCGCCCAGCCGAGCAGGCCCATGTCGAGGATGTCCTGCACGCCGGCCGGGTTCAGCACCGGCATCATCGCGCTGACGAATTCGTCCTCGCTGCCATGCGGCAGCGTCGAGCTGCGGCAGGCATGGTCATCGGCGGCCAGTGCCAGCACACCGCCATGGCGCGACGTGCCGGCGGCGTTGGCGTGCTTGAACACGTCGCCGCAGCGGTCCACGCCCGGGCCCTTGCCGTACCACATGCCGAACACGCCCTGCACGTTGGCACCGGGGAACAGGTTGGTCTGCTGGGTACCCCACACCATGGTGGCGCCCAGGTCCTCGTTGAGGCCCGGGGTGAACTTCACCTTTGCCGTTTCCAGGTGCTTGCGCGCGCGCCACAGTTCCAGGTCGAAGCCGCCCAGCGGGCTGCCGCGATAGCCACTGATGAAGCCAGCGCTGTCGATGCCCGCAGCCTCGTCCCGCAGGCGCTGCATCAGCGGCAGCCGCACCAGCGCCTGCACGCCACTCAGGTAGATCCGCCCTTCGTTGCGGGTGTACTTGTGGTCGAGCGTGTAATCACGGTCGAGCAGGTCGGCGGAAGCGGGCGAGGTGAGTTGCGCGGTACTGGTCATGGCTGGCCTGTCAGGATCGGCTGGCACCGGCCGCGCAGGTGCACGCGGCGGGAAAGGCGCGAATTGTAACAGTGGGGGGCCAGGGCCCCCGGCACTCGCGCCGGGGCCGTGCTGGGGTTAGGATCGGGGAGAGAGAGGGAGGGTTGGTGTTTCAACCTTGGGGGAATTGGGATGTCAGTTGCAGGACAGTTCCTGGCCGGCATGTTGCTGGTTTCGGGAGCGGCCACTGTGTGGGCCGCGCCGGCATTGCCGGCACCGCAGGAGTTCTATTTCGACAGCGACGCCGCTGCCGCGCCGATCACGGTGGTGCAGGGTGAAGGCGAAGACCTGGTGGCACAGCTGCTGAAGCATCGTGAGCGTGGCCGCAAGGGGCTGGAAGCCACGGCGCAGCTGGCGTCGGTGGCCATCGCGCAGGGGCGCGCGGAACTGGGCGACAAGCTCTATCGCGAGGCACTGGCCGAGGCGCCGGTGCAGAGCGCGCTTGGCCGCAGCGTACGCTGGAACTATGGCTGGGACCTGTTGCGGCAGGGCCAGGCGCTGGCCGCGCTGGAACAGTGGCAGGCCGCTGCCAGCACCCTGCGCAGCAATCCGGGCTGGGTACCGCCGAGCTATGCGTTGGCGCTGTGGCGGGCCGGCCAGCAGCAGGAGGCGGTGAAGTGGTATGCCGCCGCCGTACGGACCGAGCCGGGGCAATGGCGCGACAGCAGTCATTACGCGCAGCTGTTGCCGCAATGGCGCGATGACGAACGCGCGACCTTGGCCGAAGTACAGCAGGCCTGGGCGGCCGCACCTCCAGCCTGGCCCTGACAGCGGCCGGCCGCTGGCGGCGTGCAAGGGGGCCTACAATGGTTGGCCCTTCGCTGCCATGAGCTCCGGATGCGCCAACGCGCTACCTTGCTGTTGTTCCTGTCGCTGCTGCTGCCAGGGGGACTGAATGCTCAGGACCGGTCCGTGCCGGACTGGCTGCAGCCGGTCGTCACCCGCATCGCCGCCCTGCAGGCCAGCGATGTCCCGGCCGAGCGCTGGCAGGGGGCCGAGTTGTCGCTGGCATTGGGCGTACAGGCCGACGGCCAGCGTCTGACCGATGCCGATGCACTCACGCCGGTTTTCCTGGACGCCTGGCAGGCCGCGCCAGCCCACCGCTTCCACCGCCACCGCCTGTTGCGGCTGTGCCAGGGCACGCTCACCTGCGGTGACCCCGTCGGTCGCAATCTTGGCTTGCCCACGGCTGCGCCCACAGGTGCCGGGCTGTTGCCGGCACTGCTGGAGGCGCAGCGTGCGGACGATCAGGACAACGGCGAGGGCGCGTGGCAGGCGGTGCAGGTGGCCTGGCGGTTGGAAGAAGTCGGCATGGCGACACAGCAGCTGCGGGCCGCCTCGGCACGGCAACCGTTCGGTGATGGGACGCGGCGGCTGCTGGCGATGCAGCTGCAGGCGCTGGCAGGGGTGTCGTTGTCCGACACGCCGCTGGAGGAGGCGGGCCGCAGCCCGCGGCAGATCGTCGAAGACGCCCTGCTGGGGTCGCTGGAGGAACGCACCTTGTGGGACTTCGCCGGCATTGCGCTGTGCGGGCGGGCACAGCACAGCGCAACGTGCAGGAGTCTGGCCACGCAGATGACAGCCAGTGGCGATCTGGGCCTGCAGGAACTGGCGCTGCGGCTGGCGCCCGCCGATCCTGATGCCCAGCGCGCACTTGACTGGCTGCAGTGGCAACAGCTGAGTGCGCGGCGGCGGGGGCTGCCCGCCGGCTACCTGCAGCGCGCCGCGCGCGAAGGCACGACGGCAGCCATCAGCCGCCTGTTGCAGGAAAACGGTCTGCCGCTGACCCCGCCCGCTGACTGGAGCCCAGACACCGCACCCTGACCGACAGGGAATCCACGCCCTGCGTGGATGGACGCGGTAGCGGCGACCCTTAGTCGTCCGCAGACACCGTGCGCCCCGACGCCCACTCCCGCAACGCCGCCACCTGCTCGGCCATCAGCACCGACAACGGCCGTGTCGTGCGGATCTCGCCCATCAGCAGCTCGGTATCCAGTGGCCGGCCTTCGGCATGCGCCGAATACAGCCCGGCCACGATCGCCTGCTCGATTTCCGCACCGGAAAACCCGTTGGCCGCTGCGGCCAGTGCCGGCAGCGCGAAGTCGTCGGCATTGAGCTGGCGCCGTCCCAGGTGCAGCCGCAGCAGTTCCACGCGCACATCGGCCGAGGGCAGGTCGACGAAGAAGATCTCGTCGAAGCGGCCCTTGCGCAGCAGCTCGGCCGGCAGCTCGTGCACCTGGTTGGCGGTGGCCACGATGAACACCGGCGCCCTGCGCTCGGCCATCCAGGTCAGCAGGTAGCCGAGCACGCGGCGCGACACGCCGCCATCCTCGGTGCCGGTGGCCAGGCCTTTTTCGATCTCATCCATCCACAGCACGCACGGCGCCAGCTGCTCGGCCGAGGCCAGCGCCTGGCGCAGGTTGGCTTCGGTCTCGCCGTGGTACTTGTTGTACAGCGCGCCCACGTCCAGGCGCAGCAGCGGCACGCCGAAGCCGGCGGCGGTGGCCTTGGCCAGCATCGACTTGCCGCAGCCCTGCACGCCCAGCAGCAGCATGCCGCGCGGCGGGTCCAGCCCGGCCGGTGCCGAGCCGGCAATGAAGGCGACGCGACGCTGGTTGATCCAGCGCTTGAGCCGGTTGGCGCCGGCCACATCGCCGAAGCGCGCGCTGTCATGCTCGAAGAACAGGTGGCCGCTGCGGTTGAGCAGCTCGAACTTCAGCCGTGCCAACTGTGGCAGGTCGTCGTCGCGCAGCGCGCCATCGGCATAGATCAGCTGCCGCGCGATGCGCCGCGCATCGACCAGGCTCAGGCCCTGCAGGTTCTTCAGGATCTTCTTGACCGCCTCGCTGTCCACTTCCACCCGGCGCCCGCCGTGTTCGCGTGCATAGGCGTCGGCTTCCTCGCGCAGCATCTTCAACAGTGCATTGGCGTCGGGCAGGCGCGGGTTGAAGCGCACCGCCAGCGCTTCCAGTTCGGCCGGCAGCTCCACCTTGGCGCCGATCAGCACCAGCACGTGCGGTTCACTGTGGCGGCGCTGGATCAGGTCGCGCAGGGCACGCTGGTGGCTGGCGTAGCCCAGGTAGGGGTGGAAATCGAGCAGCAGGTACACGCCGCGCTGGTCGGCCTGGCGGATCATCTGCAATGCGGCGCTGGCATCGGGCGGGCCGACCGGCTCGTCCTCGCGCTCCAGGTCGATGCGGCGCAGGCCTTCGGTGATCGACCAGCGGTGCAGGGCCCGCCAGACATGCATCAGCGTCTGCCGGAACAGCTCGACGATGCGACCCTCATCCTGGGTCTCGACCACGATCAACGGCGTGTTGGCGCGGATCAGTGCGCTCAGGTCCTGCAGTTCGCTCATGGCGGTTCGATCCTTCGGGGGCGCCACGATAGCAAAGGCCGGGGGCACTGGTTCAGCACGGCTCTACCTTCCGTCACCATCGGCGGTGTACGCTCGGGGCACGTACCCGGAAGCGAGGCTGGCATGAAGACGATCCTGGTGGCCGGTTCCAAGGGCGGGGTGGGCAAGACCACCATCGCCACCCACCTGGCCGCGTACGCGGCATTGCAAGGCAAGGCCACGGTGATCGCCGATGCCGACCCGCAGGGCTCCAGCACCCGCTGGGCACAGCGCCGGGCCGGGCTGGAAAGCGCGGTGCTGCCGATCGACGTGTACCGCAAGAAGCAATGGGCGCAGAAGCTGCCCGACGGTACCGATACCGTGGTGATCGATGCACCGGCCGGCGCGCTGGCCGACGATATCCCGCATTTCCTCGACGCTGCCGATGCCGTGGTGGTGCCGGTGCTGCCCTCGGCACTGGACATCGAAGCCATCGTCGGCTTCCTCAACAGCCTGGCCCAGGTACCGCGCGTGCACAGCCGCAAGCTGCCGGTCGGGCTGGTGCTGAACCGCACCAAGCCCTGGACCCAGACCTCGCAGCAGGCCCTGCAGATGCTGGCTGACTGGCCCTATCCGGTGGTCGCCCAGCTGCGCGACAGCCAGAGCTATGTGGTCATGACCGGCCTGGGCCGCAGTCTTTTCGATTACCGCTCCGCCCAGGTGCGCGAGCACCAGGCCGACTGGGAACCCCTGTTGTCCTGGCTGAAGCTGTAACAGCCGTAGGTCTCCATCCCTTCATTGGAATCCCGCAATGCGCGAACTGATCCTGCTCCGCCACGCCCATGCCGAACCGGCCACCACCGGCCAGGCCGACCTCGACCGGCCGTTGTCGCCGGTGGGGCTCGCTGAAGCCGAAGCCGCCGGCAAGTGGCTGAAGGAGAACAACCTGCTGCCGGACTGCGTGCTGTGTTCACCTTCGCGGCGGACCCGCGAAACCCTGGAAGCGGTGATGGCAGCCATCGGCTATGTCGAAAAGCGCCTGGAAGACCGCATCTACGAGGCCACCCCCGGCACCCTGGCCGCGCTGGTGGACGAGCGCCGTGACCTGGACCGGGTGCTGATCGTCGGCCACAACCCCGGGCTGGAGCAGCTGGTGGCGCTGATGACCGATGGCACCAGCAGTGATTACCGTGGCATGCCGCCGGGCGGCGTGGCCGTGCTCGGGTTCGCCCGCGAGGCGACGATCGAGCCGGGCGTGGCCAGCCTGAACGCCTTCTGGTGGCCGTGAGCCGATGAGGTTGGCGTTGCCGGGCCGCTGTCTGCTGCCAGTCGTTCTGGCGATCGGCCCGGCCTGGGCTGCCGCACCGCCACCGACCGCGCTGCCGGCGGTCGTGGCCGAACCGCCGCGTACGCTGCAGCTGGATGTGGTGCGCTCGCAGATCGGTTTCGAA
Source organism: Stenotrophomonas sp. 3(2025) (assembly GCF_052665395.1). Lineage (NCBI taxonomy): Bacteria > Pseudomonadati > Pseudomonadota > Gammaproteobacteria > Lysobacterales > Lysobacteraceae > Stenotrophomonas > Stenotrophomonas sp. 3(2025). The sequence goes on from NZ_JBQOIF010000003.1 coordinate 200,562, forward strand.
GTCCGCACCCGCTTCGGCCAGCGCATCGAGGGCGTGTTCCCCCGTTTCGAGGGGCGTATCGAGGTGCTGTCCGATGGCCGCCACCAGGTCCATCTGAAGATGTTCACCCGCACCGTGGAGATTCCCGGCAAGGACCGCTATACCGGCTGGATGCGCGGCCCCGAGTTCTTCGATGCCGGCCGTTACCCGTTCGTGGAGTTCGACTCGCTGCCGTACTGGCCGGAGACGGTTGCCGAGGGCGGCGGTATCGACGGCCGGTTGACCCTGCGCGGGGTCAGCCATCCGGAGACGCTCAAGGTCGAGAAAGCGGAATGTGCCCGACCCGGCTATGATTGCGACGTCGTCAGCCGCGGTACCGTGCAACGAGGTCGGTATGGCATGGACAGCTGGCAGCTTGCCTTGAGTGACCGAGTGACTTTCGTATTGCGTGCGCGCCTCAGCGAGGCGCCGAAACCGTGAATCCCTTGCTGCGCGTATTGGCGCTGGCAACCGTGTTGCTGGGCAGCGGCTGCGCGTCGCTGTCGCATGCCCAGCGTGATCGCGCCGAGGCGATTGCCGTGCAGGCGCGCTCGACCCAGGTCGATTGCCAGCAGGCCGACCGCTGCGCGCTGGATTCGCCCCTGCGGGCACTGGCCGGCCGGGCGTTCAGCGAATCGACCCCGGACCAGCCGCGGCACTACGCCACCCTGCTGGACGAGGGCGAAGGTGCGCTGGTCGCGCGCCTGAACCTGCTGCGCAGCGCCACCCGCAGCATCGACCTGCAGACCTACATCTTCGACAAGGACGACAGCGCCCGCCTGGTCATCGACGAGCTGCTGGCGGCGTCGCGGCGCGGGGTGAAGGTGCGGCTGCTGATCGACCAGCTTTCGGCGATCTCCGATCTGCAGATCCTCGGCGCACTGGCCGGTGCCCACGAGAACTTCCAGCTGCGGGTCTACAACCCGACCTTCGGCAAGGCCCGTCTGAACTACTTCGACTATGCCGGCAGCGTGCTGTGCTGCTTCCGCCGCTTCAACCAGCGCATGCACAACAAGCTGCTGGTGGTTGACGATGCGATCGGCGTGGTCGGTGGGCGCAACTACCAGGACGACTATTACGACTGGGACCGCGAATACAACTTCCGCGACCGTGACGTGCTGATCGCCGGCCCCGAAGCACGCGCGATGGCGGCCAACTTCGATGCCTTCTGGCGCGCGCAGCGCAGCGTGCCGGCCGAGCGCCTGAACGATGTCGGCCGTACCCTGCTCAAGCAGGGCGTGCCGCTGCTGCCGCCGGCGCAGTTCCGCAGGCCCGAGCGGGTGGAGCGGGTCAGCGAGGAAGCCAACGACGTCGCCTTCGTCACCCGTTCGTTCGTGGATACCGCCCTGCCGGTCGCCTCGGTGCGCTATGTCGCCGATCTGCCGCGCAAGCACCGGCGTGAGCGCGCCGACGCCCCACTGGCCGGGCAGCATGTCACCGAGCCGCAGCTGGATGCACTGATCTCCAGTGCGCAGCACGAAGTGATCCTGCAGACGCCCTACCTGGTGCTGTCCAAGCCGGCACAGAAACTGTTCCGCGAGCTGCGCAAGCGCCAGCAGCCGCCGCGCGTGGTGGTATCCAGCAACAGCCTGGCCGCCACCGACAACCCGATCGTGTATGCGCTGTCCTACAAGTACAAGCGGCGCAACATGCGCGAGCTGGGCTTCAACATCTTCGAATTCAAGCCGTTCCCGCTGGATGCCCCGGTCGATTACCGCAACCTGCTGCCCGACCCGATCGCAGCGCCGGGCAGCGATACCGGCCGCAATCCGCTGCTCGGTGGCAGCGCGGCGGGCAGCAATGCCGGTGGCGGTAGTGGTGGTGATGATGCGGTGGCCGCTGCGGATGTGGACGACCGGCCGGCGCGGGTGATCCATCCGCGTACCGGCAGTGCGTATGAGAATGCCCGTGCGCGCCGGCGTGCTGCCGGCAGCGAAGTCGAGACCCGCCTGCTGCGTACCGAAACGCGCCCCTCGTTCCTGGGCAGCAAGGCGGTCAACAAGCCGCTGCCGGTCACCCGCAAGGGCGCGCGCATGGGCCTGCATGCCAAGTCGCTGGTGGTCGACCGGCGCATCGGCGTGGTCGGCACCCACAACTTCGATCCGCGCAGCGAGAACTACAACACCGAAGGCGCGGTGATCATCGACGATCCGGCCTTCGCCGAGCAGCTGGCCCAGAGCATCCTGCGCGATACCCACCCGCAGAACTCCTGGACGGTGGCGCCGCGTGCCAAGCCGCCGGTCCTGTCCGGCCTGAACTACAGCGTCGGCAAGGCCTCCGAGGCGCTGCCGATCCTCGACTTCTGGCCGTGGCGCTATGCCACCGACTACGAGTTCAAGCCCGGCCCGGACTGCCCGCAGCCACTGCCGCGGCAAAGCGCCGATTTCCACCGCTGCTATGTCGCGGTGGGCGACTTCCCCGAGGTCAATGTCGGGCCGAAGTGGCTGCTGGTGCGCATGCTGACCGCATTCGGCGCCGGCCTCGTTCCCATCCTCTGAAGGTAGCCGCATGACCCAGGTATTCCGCGAAGCCGTTTCCATCGAGCAGCTCAACGCACTCAGCCGCAATACCGCCATCGATACCCTCGGCATCGTCTTCAGCGCCGCTGGCGAGGACTGGCTGCAGGCGACCATGCCGGTGGATGAGCGCACCCGCCAGCCGTACGGCATCCTGCACGGTGGCGCCTCGGTGGTGCTGGCCGAAACCCTGGGCAGCAGCGCCGGCAACCTCTGCGTGGACACTGCCAAGCAGGTCTGCGTGGGCCTGGAGATCAACGCCAACCACGTCCGCGCCGTGCGTTCGGGTACGGTCACCGGCACCGCGCGCGCGGTGCACGTTGGCCGCAGCACCCAGCTGTGGGAAATCCGCATCGAGGACGAGCAGGGCCGGCTGGTCTGCATCTCGCGGCTGACCCTGGCCGTGGTGGCGGCTGGGCACGGTTGAGCCGTCGCGGCATGGGTGACGGCGGCGGAACCCAGCGTTCCCCGCCGATGGCCGCCGTCAATGAGACTTATGGCCGAATTCGGCTGGCAGCGATGGCAGCCCTCCGGTATCGTGCGCGGATGACTTCCCCCACTCCGGCCCCCCGCGGCGGCGTGGCGCGTGTGTGCCGTTACCTGTACCGCGTACCGCTGCTGTTGGTCCACATCACCGTGTTCCTGCCGCTGATCCTGATCGGCATGCTTCCGCCATGGGGCGAGCTGCGCGTGGGCGACGCTACCTTCGGCGCCAAGGTAGTGAACTGGTGGCAGGGCGGCTTGATGTGGATCTTCGGCTTCCGCCTGTCGCGCGTCGGCCAGCCGCTGCCGGGCGCAGTGCTGTTCGTGGCCAACCATGTCAGCTGGGTCGATATCTCCATCCTGCACAGCCAGCGCATGATGGGCTTTGTCGCCAAGCGCGAGATCGCCAGCTGGCCGGTGGTCGGTTGGCTTGCCGCGCGCGGCCAGACCATTTTCCACCAGCGTGGCAACACCGAATCGCTCGGTGGGGTGATGCAGGTGATGGCCGACCGCCTGCGCGCCGGCAAGGCGGTGGGCGTGTTCCCGGAAGGGCGTACCCGCGGCGGCCACGACGTTGGCCCGTTCCATGCGCGCATCTTCCAGGCCGCCGTCGAGACCGGCGTGCCGGTGCAGCCGGTGGCGCTGATCTACGGCGTGCGCGGGGATGCACAGACCATCGTGGCCTTCGGCCCGGGCGAGAGTTTCTTCGCCAATTTCCTGCGCCTGCTCGGTGAGCCGGCGCGGCATACCGAAGTGCATTTCCTGGAGCCGATCGGCACCCAGGACCTGGAAGGCCGTCGGCGCATCGCGGAAACTTCTCGCGCGCGCATCGTGGCGGCCATGAGCGGGGATTGAGGCGAGGGTGGCCGTGTCTCCGCCACCGACCCTCGACGCTGATGCGCCGATGCTCACCGCGTCCGACTATCAGCCGCCGCGCTGGCTGCGCAATCCGCACCTGCAGTCGATGCTCAGCTCCAGCCGCATGCGCCTGCAGCGCGGCCTGCTGCTGCTGGCCGCCACCGGCGCGGTCAGCGAGGAGCTGATCCTCGATGGTGGCGAAGGTGTGCGGCTGCAGGGTTGGCACAGCCATGTCGAAGGGCGCGAACCGCGCGGCATCGCCCTGCTGCTGCACGGCTGGGAAGGCAGCGCCGAATCCAGCTACATGCGCATGGCCGCTGCCCGCATGCTGGAGCAGGGGTTCGACGTGGTGCGGCTGAATTTCCGCGACCACGGCAACACCCATCACCTCAATCCCGGCATCTTCCACTCCAACCTCATCGACGAAGTGGTGCACGCCGCAGGCGATGTCGCCCAGCGCTGGCCCGATCTGCCGCTGGTTGCAGCCGGCTATTCGCTGGGTGGCAACTTCGTGCTGCGGCTGGCCCTGCGCGCGCCGGCCGCCGGTGTACCGCTGCAGCACGTGGCCGCGGTCTGCCCGGTGCTCGACCCCGGGCTGACCATGGAGAACATCGAGAACGGCCCGGCGATGTACGACTGGTATTTCCGCCGCAAGTGGGCCGGCTCGCTGCGGCGCAAGCGCGATCTGTTCCCCGAACTGAGCGACTGCGACGACCGTGTGCTGAACATGGACATCCGTTCGCTGACCGCCTGGCTGGTCGAGCGGCACACCACGTTCGGTTCGTTGCAGGCCTATTTCGATGGCTACTCCATCGCCGGCGACCGCCTGTCCACGCTGCAGGTACCTGCTGACATCCTGATGGCGCAGGACGATCCGGTGATCCCCTACGCGACCTTCCGCGACTGGCAGCTGCCGCAGCAGGCGCGGCTGGAAACCGCCTGCTGGGGTGGCCACTGCGGCTTCCTGGAAAACTGGCGCGGCGATGGGTTCTCCGAGCGCTGGGTCGCACAGCGCCTGCGGCGGGTCCTGCCGGGCTGAACCGGCACCGGCGCGCGGCCCGCTACAATGCGGGTTTGACCTTGAACCGGACGGCCATGCAAGACCAGATCCTCCAAGCGTTGCGCCAGAACGATGCCGGCCAGGCCGTGCAGCTGGCCCAGGCGTGGACCCGTGACGAACCCGGCAAGGCCGAGGCCCACCGCTGGCTGGCGCTTGCGCTGCAGCAGCAGGGCCAGGCCGAGGCCGCGATGGAGGCGTTGCAGCAGGCGCTGCAGCTGGCCCCCGATGATGCGCAGCTGCACCTGCAGCACGCCGGCCTGCTGCTGGCACTGCGCCAGTTCGACGGTGCCGATGAAGCCCTGTTGCGCACCACCGGGCTGGACCCCAACGCCTTCCCGGCTTACCTGATGCAGGCGCACCTGGCGGTGGGCCGCAATGATTTCGACGAGGCCCAGCGGCTGTCGACCCTGGCCTCGCGGCTGGAGCCGGACCATCCGGAACTGCTGACCATCGATGGCATGGTCGCGCTGCGCCGCGGCGACGCCGACCGTGCGCTGGCCCTGCTGTCGGCGGCCAGCCAGGCGCTGCCGGACGATACCCGCGTGCTGTACGCGCTGGGCTTTGCCTATCTGGGCAAGGACATGCTGGCGTTTGCCGAGCAGGCGTTCCGTCGCGTGCTGGCGTTGAACCCGAAGATGTCCTCGCTGCACGGCATGGTGGTGCAGCTGGCCTTGCGCCAGGGCAACGTGGAGGCCGCCGCCGAGGCAATGCAGCAGGCGCTGCAGGAGCCGGAGCTGGACGTGCCGCCGATGCGCCGCCTGGCCGGCGAACTGGCACTGCGCAGTGGCCAGCCGCTGCAGGCGCTGGAGCACCTGCTGCCGCTGCTGCAATCGCTGCAGGGTGATCGCCAGGTGCTGCAGCTGCTGCTGATGTCCTGGCAGCGCCTGGGCCGCGAAGATGAAGCCCGCACACGCCTGGATGACGCTCTGGAAAGCAATGACCAGCTGCATGACCTGTGGCTGGCACGACTGGCCGTGGAAGAGGTCGGCAGTGCCGGCGCCGTAGCCGTCGTGGAGCGCTGGATGGCAGCGATGCCCGGCCACCTGCCGGCGCTGGAAGCGCGCATGCGCCTGCATGACATGGCCGGCGAGCATGAGCAGGGCGAAGCCATCGCCGAGCGCATCACCACCCTGGAACCGGGCCGCGTCAGCGGTGAAAGCCGTCGCGTCGAGGGGCTGCTGCAGCGTGACCCGGCCGCCGCAGTGGAGCGCGTGCAGGCCCTGATTGCACAGGCACCGGAGGGGCATCGCGCTGATCTGCGGACCTGGCTGGGCGAGATCCAGGATCGCGCCGGACTGCCGGAAGAAGCGCTGCGCACGTGGATGGCGCTGCAGACCGACCAGGCTTCGCAGCGGCTGCCGTTGCCGCCGCAGGCCAAGGCACCGCCGAGCTGGCCGGAGATGGCCAGCATCGACGAAGCGACGCGCGACAGCGGCTCGGCGCCGATCTTCCTGTGGGGCGCCCCGGGTTCGGGCGTGGAACGGGTGGCAACCGGCCTGGCCGCTGCCAGCCCGGTGCTGCGCAGTGATCGCTACACCGCCACGCCACCGGACGATGCCTTCCAGAACTACAACACGCTGCAGGACCTGGCGTCGGGCGTGCTGAGCCCGGAACGGCTGGTCGAGCGTTGGCGCGAGCACCTGCCCGCCCGCGGCCTGGAAAGTGACACCGTGATCGACTGGCTGCTGTGGTGGGACAACGCGCTGTTGTGGGCATTGCGTCCGCAGCTGCCGCAGGGCCGCCTGCTGCTGGTGCTGCGCGATCCGCGCGACATGCTGCTGGACTGGATCGCCTATGGTGCCGCCGCTCCGCTGGCGATGACCTCGATGGCCGAAGCCAGCCAGTGGCTGGTGCGTTCGCTGACCCAGATCGCCGCGCTGCACGAGGAAGACCTTTATCCGCACGTGCTGCTGCGCATTGACGACATCGGCAACGATGCGCATGCGATGGCCGACCTGCTGGGCCGCGTGTTCGGGCGTCCGATGCCGCCGGCTGCACAGCTGGGTGCACCGCGCCTGCCTGCCGGCCACTGGCGCAGGTATCGCGACGTGATGGGCGCCGCGTTCGCCCAGCTCACCCCGGTCGCGGTGCGCTTGGGTTACCCGGAAGAGTGAGGAGCATCTGATGCAACTGAGCAGTCACAGCCTGGTCAACGGTGCGCCGATCGACCGTGAGTTCGCCGCCGGCGATGCCGCCGGCTTTGCCCCCGACCGCAACCCGCACCTGGCCTGGAGCGGCGTGCCCGATGGCACCCGCTCGTTCCTGCTGGTGTGCGTGGACCCGGACGTGCCAACGGTGCCGGAAACGGTCGGCCGCGATGACATGAGCGTGCCGCGCGATCAGCCGCGCGGCGATTTCGTGCACTGGGTGATGGCCGACATTCCGGCCTCGGTGCAGGAGATCGCCGCTGGCAGCTGCAGCGATGGTTTCGTGGTGAAGGGCAAGACCGCGCCGGCCGGCCCGGCCGGCAGCCGCCAGGGCCTGAATGATTTCACCGGCTGGTTCGCCGGCAATCCGGACATGGCCGGTGATTACCTCGGCTACGACGGCCCGTACCCGCCGTTCAACGACGAGCGCGTGCATCGCTATTTCTTCCGCGTGTTTGCGCTGGATGTGGCCACGCTGTCGTTGCCGGAACGCTTCACCGCCGCCGATGCGTACCGTGCCATGCACGGCCACGTACTGGCCGAAGCGGCGCTGCACGGCACCTACACGCTGAACCCGGCGTTGGCCTGATAGCAGCCTTCGGGTAGTGCCGGCCGCTGGCCGGCATCCGCTGTACGTGGCAGCCGGCCAGCGGCCGGCTCTACCCACCAGCGAAGAAGGGCGGCCAGTGGCCGCCCTCTTCATTTCGCTGGCAGCGGCGCGGGTTTGAACACCAGCACTTCGCCCTTGGCATTGCGCACGACCAATGCACCGGTGTCGTCCAACGCGAGGGTGGGTGCGGTATCGCGACCGTAAAACAGCGTTTCGGCTCGCCGTTCCTGCGCATCCGCCTTGGGATTGATGCACAGCGCGGTGGTCCGGATGCCGCTCTCCAGGATCAGCCGGTCGTCCTGCAGGTGGTAATGACTGCTGGCCTGGTTGCACAGGTTCAACTCGCTCATGTAGCCGGGCTGGAAGCGCAGCGTGTACGGCGCCCGGCCCCTGACGAACAACGCGTCGATACGCTTGCCCTGCGCGTCGGTGGCGCGCGTGAGCTGCCACGGATGGGCTTCAAGCTGGTCGGTGGTGGGTGTGCTGGCGGCAGATGCCGTGCTGCCAATGCTGATGGCCAGCCAGGCCAGTGTGAGCATGTACGTCCGTTTCATGCCGATCTCCCTGATGCATGTGGGTAGTGCCGGCCGCTGGCCGGCATGTTCCGCAGGTCGCCTGAGCTGTGTGCAGCCGCCGGCCAGCGGCCGGCCCTACCCACAACGAAGAAGGGCGACCTCGCGGTCGCCCTTCTGCATTACTTCTTCTCGATGGCCGACTCGACCACCATGTCCAGCACGTACGCCTGCGACGGCGCATCGGCCGGCGGGTTCTTCACTTCGTAGCGCTTCACGCGCACCACGTTGCGCACGCCGTCTTCGTGGGTGTAACCCTCGATGTTGCCGTAGAAGTTCTCGAACTTGCCCGGCTCGCCCTGCTTCAGGCCCTTGTCGTCGAACTTCACTTCGCGCACCTGCAGGCACTGGTAATCCGGGATCAGCGGGTGCGAGCACTTCTCGGTCTTCGCAGCCACTTCCAGGAACACGGTTTCGCCGGCGCCGCCATAGCGCGTTTCAGCGGTCGGTTCCGGGTTGAACACCAGCACCTCGCCCTTGGCGGTGGTCAGGGTCAGCACGCCGTTGGCGTCCTGTTCGGCCTTCAGTTCGCCCTGCAGACGGCTGGAGACGGCTTCGTCCAGCGCCATCAGCGCCTTGTCGGTGCAGGCCATCATGGTCGAGGCCATCGCGCTCACGCTCAGCTTGCCATCGGCCAGGGTGTAACCGCCGCCCATGCGGTTGCAGGTGTTGCTGACCGACAGGCGGCCATCAACGAAGTCCAGGGTGACCGGCTTGTCTTCGCGGGCGAACAGCGCATCGATGCGCTTGCCATCGGCCGCGGTGGCCTGCTGCAGCAGCCAGTGCTGGCTCTGCAGGCGCTGCGCATCCAGGTGTGCCAGCGCCTTCTGGTCGCCGGCCTTGGCCGCAGCCGGGGCCAGGTCGTCACCGCCGGTACCGGCCGGGGCAGGGGTCTGGCTGCAGGCGGCCAGCAGGGCCAGCGGGAGGAGCAGGGTGAGCTTGCGGTTCATGGTGATTCTCCTTGGGGAACCGAGGGGGAAACGGACCGGGACCGGCAACGGGGTTGCCGTGCCCCGGCGCTGTTCAGCTGCCGGATGGCAACCACAGCAGCAATGCAGCGCCCAGGGCGATGCGGTAAATCGCGAACGCCGTGAAGCGATGCGACTTGATGTAGCCCATCAACCACTTCACTACGACGAAGCCGGTGATGGCTGCGGCAAGGAAGGCGACGCCAACGTCGGTCCAGTTCTCGCTGCCCAGGTTCCCTTCCTTGGCCAGTTCCAGGAAGGTGTAGGCGCTGGCGGCGAACATGGTGGGAATGCCGACCAGGAACACGAACTCGGCAGCGGCCGCGCGGCGGCTCAGGCCCAGCAGCATGGCCAGGAAGATCGCCGAGGCTGAGCGCGAGGTACCGGGGAACACGCCGGCCACCACCTGCGCCAGGCCAACACCGATGGCCACCGTCCAGGTCACCTGGTCGCGATCGGGCAGGCGCGCGGTATAGGCCTCCACCAGCAGCATCCAGATGCCGCCGATGATCAACGCCCAAGCCACCGGGCTGACGGTTTCCGGCAGCGACCAGCCGGCCTTGCGCACCACCAGGCCGACTACTGCGGTTACCAGAAAGGCCGCGCCGAGCTTGAACACGTACTCGCGGTTCTCGCGCTGGCCGAAGCCGGTGGCCAGCTGCAGCAGGCGCTGGCGGAACACCAGCACCACGGCCAGGATCGCACCGGCCTGGATGATGATGTTGAAGAAGTCCGATCGCGCGCCCAGCCAGTGCTGGGCGATCAGCAGGTGGCCGGTGCTGGAGATCGGCAGGAATTCGGTCAAGCCTTCGAGGATGCCCAGCAGCAGGGCGGAGAGCAGGTCGGACATGGACGGTGCGGGCGCTGGCGGCGGAAGAAGCCCGAGAGAATAGACGATCCATGCCGCACCAAACGGGTGCGTGCGGTAATCCGCGCACCCATTTGGTGCATGTCCTTCCGCACCGCGCTGGGGCAGGTGCTTTGAAATCAACAACTTGTGAAGGCCGAAAAGTTGGCACGGTCGTTGCTGTACCTCAGCAGGCATTCATTCCCATCCGAGGTCGTACCGATGTCCGTGGAAAACGTTGAGAAGCTGATCAAGGACAACCAGATCGAGTTCGTCGATCTGCGTTTCGTCGACATGCGTGGCGTCGAGCAGCACGTCACCTTCCCGGTCAGCATCATCGAGCCGTCGCTGTTCGAAGAAGGCAAGATGTTCGATGGCAGCTCGATCGCCGGCTGGAAGGGCATCAACGAGTCGGACATGGTGCTGCTGCCCGATACCGCCAGCGCCTACGTCGACCCGTTCTATGCCGATCCGACCATCGTGATCAGCTGCGACATCCTCGACCCGGCCACCATGCAGCCGTACGGCCGCTGCCCGCGCGGCATCGCCAAGCGCGCCGAGGCCTACCTGAAGTCCTCGGGCATCGCCGAAACCGCGTTCTTCGGCCCGGAGCCGGAATTCTTCATCTTCGATTCGGTCCGTTTCGCCAATGAAATGGGCAACACCTTCTTCAAGGTCGATTCGGAAGAAGCGGCCTGGAACAGCGGCGCCAAGTACGACGGCGCCAACAGCGGCTACCGTCCGGGCGTGAAGGGCGGTTACTTCCCCGTGCCGCCGACCGACACCCTGCACGACCTGCGTGCGGAGATGTGCAAGACCCTGGAACAGGTCGGCATCGAAGTGGAAGTGCAGCACCACGAAGTGGCCACCGCCGGCCAGTGCGAGATCGGCACCAAGTTCAGCACCCTGGTGCAGAAGGCCGACGAACTGCTGCGGATGAAGTACGTCATCAAGAACGTCGCCCACCGCAACGGCAAGACCGTCACCTTCATGCCCAAGCCGATCGTCGGCGACAACGGCAGCGGCATGCACGTGCACCAGTCGCTGTCCAAGGGCGGCACCAACCTGTTCTCCGGCGACGGCTACGGCGGCCTGAGCCAGCTGGCGCTGTGGTACATCGGCGGCATCTTCAAGCATGCCAAGGCGATCAACGCCTTCGCCAACTCGGGCACCAACAGCTACAAGCGCCTGGTGCCGGGCTTTGAAGCTCCGGTGATGCTGGCCTACTCGGCGCGCAACCGTTCGGCCTCGTGCCGCATTCCGTGGGTGTCCAACCCGAAGGCGCGCCGCATCGAAATGCGCTTCCCCGATCCGATCCAGTCGGGCTACCTGACCTTCACCGCGCTGATGATGGCCGGCCTGGACGGCATCAAGAACCAGATCGACCCGGGCGCACCGAGCGACAAGGATCTGTACGACCTGCCGCCGGAAGAAGAGAAGCTGATCCCGCAGGTCTGCTCCTCGCTGGACCAGGCGCTGGAAGCGCTGGACAAGGACCGCGAGTTCCTCAAGGCCGGTGGCGTGATGAGCGATGACTTCATCGACGGCTACATCGCGCTGAAGATGCAGGAAGTGACCAAGTTCCGCGCGGCGACCCACCCGCTGGAATACCAGCTGTACTACGCCAGCTGACCGGCTGCGATGGCGGTGGGTAACCCCTCCCACCCGCCGCCATCGCATCCGTCTTTGCGGCTGGGGAGCCGCAGGGCGGGCTCCGGCCCGCCGTGGTAGAGCGGACCGTTGGTCCGCTGCATTGGAAACGCGGGTCCTTGGCCCGCAGATCCAGGGGCAAGAGAGAGACCGGACACGCGACATGGGCCGCCCTCCCTCCCGCGTCGGCCGTGCAAGGAGAGAGGCACGGCTGTCCCGGCCCGTTTCGTGTCCGGTGCAACAGCCACGGCCATCACCACGATGGCCCGTGGTTGCCTGATGCCATCGCGCGTTCGCGTGCTGGCCCCATCCACCATCGGGACATGCGCATGAAACTGATCTCCGCCATCATCCGACCGTTCAAGCTCGACGAGGTCCGCGAGGCCCTGTCCGATGCCGGCGTGTCGGGCATCACCGTGACCGAAGTGAAAGGCTTCGGCCGCCAGAAGGGTCACACCGAGCTGTATCGCGGTGCCGAGTACGTTGTCGACTTCCTGCCCAAGATCAAGATCGAAACCGTGGTCACCGACGAACGTGCCGACGCTGTGATCGAAGCGATCCAGTCGTCTGCAGGCACCGGCAAGATCGGCGACGGCAAGATCTTCGTGACCGCTGTCGAGCAGGTCATCCGCATCCGCACCGGCGAAATCGGCGCCGACGCGCTGTAAGCCCCCTTCCGGAGACTCCCCCATGAAGATGCGCCTTCTCACCGGGTGGCAAGCCCGGTTCCATCTGGTGTGCCTGCTGATGCTGTTCAGTGCGCTGGCCGCCGGTGTCTGGCCAGGCAGTGCACATGCCCAGGCCCAGGTCACGCCGCTGCAGAGCGAAGCCGTGGCCGTCGAGCCCTTGCAGGACCCGACGGCCGCTGCGCCTGCGGCTGCCGAAGCAGTGGCCGCGCCCGCCTATGACCACGGCGACGTCGCCTGGATGCTCACCTCCACCCTGCTGGTGCTGCTGATGGTGGTACCGGGCCTGGCCCTGTTCTACGGCGGGCTGGTGCGTTCGAAGAACGTGCTGTCGGTGCTCAGCCAGATCCTGGTGGTGTTCTCGCTGGTGCTGCTGCTGTGGGTGGCCTATGGCTATAGCGCAGTGTTCAGCGCCGGCAATCCGTTCTTCGGCTCGTTCACCGAATTCGCCTTCCTCAAGGGCTTCACCCCGGAGTCGGTGGGCAACACGCCGATCAAGGGCCTGCCGGACTACCTGTTCGTCGCCTTCCAGTCGACCTTCGCCGGCATCACCACCGCGCTGATCGTCGGTGCCTTCGCCGAGCGCATCAAGTTCCGCGCGGTGCTGCTGTTCTCGGCGCTGTGGTTCACCCTCAGCTACATCCCGATGGCGCACATCGTCTGGGGCGGCGGCTACCTCGGCGAACTGGGCGCGATCGATTTCGCCGGTGGCACCGTGGTGCACATCAACGCCGGCGTGGCCGGTCTGATGGCTGCATGGTTCGTCGGCAAGCGGCTGGGCTACGGGCAGACCGCGTTGAAGCCGCACAACGTGCCGTTCACCTATATCGGCGCGATGCTGCTGTGGGTCGGCTGGTTCGGCTTCAATGCCGGTTCCGCCGCTGCCGCCGACACGGTCGCCTCGCTGGCCTTCCTCAACACCGTGCTGGCCACCGCTGCTGCGGTGCTGGGCTGGACCCTGGTGGAAGCGATCAGCAAGGGCAAGCCGTCCGCACTGGGCGCGGCCTCGGGCGCGGTGGCAGGCCTGGTCGGCATCACCCCGGCATGCGGCACCGTCGGCCCGCTCGGCGCGATCGTCATCGGCCTGGTGGCCGGCGTGGTCTGCGTGTGGGGCGTGACCGGCCTCAAGCGCCTGCTGAAGGTGGACGACACCGCCGACGTGTTCGGTGTGCATGGCGTGGGTGGCATCGTCGGTGCGATCCTCACCGGTGTGTTCAGTGCGCAGTCGCTGGGCGGCACCAAGGCCGATCTGGATATTGGCCACCAGGTGTGGGTGCAGGTGGTCAGCGTCGGCCTCACCGTGCTGTGGTCGGCCGTGGTGACCGCAGCCATCCTGCTGCTGGTCAAGGTGGTGGTCGGCCTGCGGGTGACCGAGGAGGCCGAGCGTACCGGCCTGGATGTCACCTCGCATGGTGAATCGGCCTACGAGGCCTGATGCATCTACATGGTGGGTGCCGACCGTTGGTCGGCACTGCACCTGCTCTGGTAGTTGCCAAGCTTGCTTGGCACTGCTCCTGCGCTGGATTGCTCCTGCTCTGGTGGGTGCCGACCGTTGATCGGCACGGTCGGTGGCCCAGCCACGCATGGCGTGGCTCTACTCCCGCTCTGGTGGGTGCCGACCGTTGGTCGGCACGGCCGGTGGCCCAACCACGCATGGCGTGGCTCTACTCCTGCTCTGGTGGGTGCCGACCGTTGGTCGGCATGGTCGGTGGCCCAGCCACGCATGGCGTGGCTCTACTCCTGCTCTGGTGGGTGCCGACCGTTGGTCGGCATGGTCGGTGGCCCAGCCATGCATGGCGTGGCTCTACTCCTGCTCTGGTGGGTGCCGACCGTTGGTCGGCACGGTCGGTGGCACAGCCACGCATGGCGTGGCGCTACTGCATCGTCCGGGCTTATCGCGCACAATCGGGCCATGCACCCGATCCGCACTTCCCTGATGCTCTCGGCCTGCCTGCTGCTGGCCGCCTGTGCCTCCACGCCGCAGGAAACCCGCAACCCGCTTGCCACCTGGGTGCCGTCGCCGAACCAGAACGCGCGCACGCCGGTCATCATCGTCATCCACCACACCGAGCAGAAATCGGTGCAGCAGAGCCTGCACACGCTGCGTACCGCCAACAGCGGCGGGCCGGTCAGTGCGCACTATCTGATCGGCGCCGATGGCCATCGCTACCAGCTGGTGGCCGATGAACGCCGCGCCTGGCATGCCGGTTCCGGGCGCTGGGGCACCATCACCGACCTCAACTCCGCGTCCATCGGCATCGAACTGGACAACGACGGCCGTACGCCTTTCAGCCCCGCGCAGATCGAATCGCTGGTCGTGCTGCTGCGCGACCTCACTGAAAGGCTGAACATTCCGCCGCGGCAGGTGATCGGCCACGCCGACCTGGCACCGACGCGCAAGGAAGATCCCAGCCGCTTCTTCCCGTGGCAGCAGCTGGCGCAGGCCGGTTTCGGCGTGTGGCCGCGCGCTGCCGATGGGGCTGCGCCGGAAGGCTTCGATGCATGGGCCGCGCTGGCGCGCTTTGGTTATCCGCTGGACAACCGCGAGGCCGCCGTCGCCGCGTTCCACCGCCGTTTCCGTGGCAGCGACACCCTGCCGAAAGCCCTCGACGCCGAAGACGCGCGCATCCTGCATTCGCTGTTGCTGCAGACCCCGTAGCCGGCAGCGCCGGGCCATGCCCGGCGAGCGCACCGCGCGGGATCCGCTTCTCGCCGGGCATGGTCCGGCGCTACCCGCCTTCCATGCCCAGCGCTTCGCGAAGCGTGGCCACATGCGCGCGCCCAACCGGCAGCTCGCTGCCGTCACTCAACACCAGCCAGTAGCGACTGCCCGAGGCCGCATGCAGCGTGCGGACCTGGCGCAGGTTGACCAGGTAGGAACGGTGGCAGCGGACGAAATCCGCCGGCAGCACGCTGGCCAGCGCGGCCAGGGATTTGTCATGCAGTTCACTGCGGCCATCGCGCAGACGCACCTGGCTGTAGTCGCCGTCGGCGCGGATCCAGAGCACGTCCGCCAGTTCGACGGTCGCTGTGCCCTGCGCGCGCCAGATACCCAGATAACGCGCGCGACCGGCGCGGACACCCCCGGTGTCGAGCAGCCGTTCCAGCGCCTGGGCGAGGCGCTCGCGTGAGAAGGGCTTGGGCACGAAGTCGAGTACGCCGTGTTCGAATGCCTGCAATGCGCGCTCGCGGTGTGCCGACACCACCACGCACTGGTAGCGCCCGGCCACCGCGCGGCGCAGCAGTTCGAAGCCATCGTCGCCGCCAAGGTTGAGGTCCAGCAGCAGGCCGTCGTAGACACTGCGCTGCAATCGGTCTCCGGCCGCTTCCAGATCGGCCACCGCATCCAAACGCGCCCGTGCGCCGGCCAACTCGCCGCACATGCGCAGCAGGCGCTGTCGCACCAGGGGCTCGTCCTCGACGATCAGGATGCGCATGTCAGCTCGATCCGGCCGCACCAGCAGTCGCCGTCGATGCCCTGCACGAAGCTCCAGCCGTCGGGGCTGGCCGCCGCCAGGCTGGCCTCGATGTAACGGGTACCCGTGCCACGGCCGCGGTGCGGGGCCGAGCCTCGCGCACTGCGCAGTTCCAGTATCCAGCGCGCGTTGTCGCGCTGCACGTGCAGGCGGAAAGGGTGCCGTGCGCAGGCAACAGCGCCGGCATGGGTCAACGCGTTTTCCACCTGCGCATGCAGGATGCCGGGCGGCAGCGAAATCGCCGCATCCTCGCCATCGACCTCCAGCACCATGCGCTGGTCCAGGGCAAGGCCGACGATATCCAGGTGGCTACGGCACAAGGCCAACTCATCCTGCAGGGGAACGCTCTGGCGGCTGCTGCTGTCGCGCAGGCGGTCGAACTGATCGGCCAGCGACTCCACCAGGCGGCTGGCGCGCATCGGCGACTGCTCGATCAGTTCCTGCAGGCAGGTCAGCGTGTTCATCAGCCAGTGCGGCTGGATGCCCCGTTGCAGCAACTGCAACGAAAGTCGCGCGCGTTCTTCGCGCAGCCAGCCGTTGTGCCGGTCCAGCGCCTGCAACTGGGCGGCGTGGCGCAGCAGAAGGAACACCATCAGCACCGCCAGCAGCAGGAAGTAGGGGCCATCCAGGAAGGCACCGCGTGCGACCAGCAGCGCCAGCAGGCCTGCAGACAGCAACGCCAGGATCGGCCATCGGTCTTCCTGGTCGGCAGGCGCCCGCAACAGCACCCAGGTCGAAGCGAGCAGGCTCAACAGCAGCACCCCCGCAGAGCGGGTATCGAAACCGGGCAGCGCGATGGTGGCGACCGCGATCAGCGCCAGATAGCTGAAACAACCGGCTCTGGGCACGGCTACCTCGAAGCGACGCGCAAGATAGGCCGGCAGCAGCAGCGCCGCGATCACATGCAGGGCCAGCAGCGCGACCAGGCGAACGCCATGCCAGGGATAGGAGTAGCCCAGCAATGATCGCCACGCCTCGACCGCGGGCAGTGCCAGCCCCACCACACCCAGTGCCAGCAGCAGGCGCGCGCCGGGCGTGCGTGTCTGCCCACGCAGCACCGCCAGGAAATACAGACAGGCGGCTGCCAGCGCACCGGTGGCGAAGGCCGCGATCAGCCATGGCAGGATGATCTGGCCGTAAAGCACGGGGGCCGGCGCGATCAGCACCATCGCATCGGCGCCATGCAGGGCGAAGTGCTGCTGCTGGCTGGATGCAAGCACCAGCAGCTCATCGGTGGCGTTGCCCGACGCCGGTGGCAGCACGCGCACGACGTCTACGCGCCCCGGCGTCTCCTCTTCCGGCGTGCGACCGACAACGCCATTGCTGATCCATGGCATCCCGTTCCAGTACAACTGGCTGGCAGCGCGCAACGACAGCCTTACTGTACGTCCATGATCGGCGCCGCTTTCCGGCGCTGGCACCTGCCAGCGCAGCCAGTAGGGGCCACGCCACTGCGCCAGCTGTTGCTGGTCCAGCGGCCGCCACGCCAGGTTCTGCGGTGGGTGCGTTGGCAGGCCGCCGGATGCACCGGCAATCGCAGGTGCCATCTGCGCGCCCTGCACAACCCTCATTTCCGGCGGCGGCATCGACACGATCAGCCACGCAGCCACTGCCGCAAGCAGCGCAGCAAGGACAGCCAGGGTTCGTGTGATCTGCATGGCGGCCATCGTATCGGTTGTGTGGAGACATTGGACCGGCGTCTGGAGACGTTCGGCGGATGGACGCGTCCGCAGCACTGCGAGGGAGCAGATGCTGGCGGCGCACATCCTTCCATCGGAGTTCAACATGACCCGCAGCCCCTGTACGTCTTCCGGTAGTTTCCAGGCTCGTCGCCCTGTCGTGGCCGTCACCCTCGCCGCGCTCTGCCTGGCCCTCGCCACCGCCCTTCCCGCGCAGGCCGGTCCGGCAGCGCTGGCCTTCGAACCCTACACGCTGCAGACCAGGAACCATGGCGATATTGCCGCCGAGATCGCCACGCTGCAGGTGCCGCGACGGCACAGCGAGCCGGATGGTCCGCGCCTGCACCTGAAGGTGGTGCGCCTGCGTGCAACGGCCGGCAATGGCCGCGCCGCACCGGTGGTCTACCTGGCCGGTGGTCCGGGTGGTTCTGGCATCGATACCGCACGTGGTCCGCGCTGGCCGGTGTTCGACCAGGTGCGGCGCGAATCCGACGTGCTCCTGCTCGACCAGCGCGGCGCCGGCTTGTCCGAGCCGCCGCCGGAATGTCCGCATGAAACACGTTTCGACGACGCCCAACCGCTGCAGCGCGATACGGCCCTGGCCGCAGTGCAGGCCACGGCGGCCAAGTGCGTAGCGTTCTGGCGCCAGGCCGGTGTCGATCTCGGCGCTTACACCACGGCCGAGAGTGCCGGCGACCTTGACGACCTGCGGCGCGCGCTGGACGTGCCGAAGATCAGCCTGTGGGGCATGAGCTATGGCACCCATCTGGCCTTGGCCACGGTGCGCCTGCACGGCGCCGGTCTTGAGCGCGTGGTGCTGATGGGATCCGAAGGTCCCGACGATACGCTGAAACTGCCCCTGAGCAGCGACGCGCTGCTGCAGGAGCTGACAGTGCTTGCGCGCAAAGACGGCTTCGACGATCTCGCCGGATCGGTCACCCGCGTGCTGCAGGCACTGCGTGAGCAGCCGCGACAGGGCCACAGCCACATGCACGAGGGTCGCCAGGTCACCATCGGCCTGTACGACGCGCAGATCGTCATCGCCAACATGCTCGGGCAACGCATCACCCAGCAGTGGCTGCCGTTGGTGCTGCGCGAGGCTGATAGGGGCAACTACGACCCGCTGGCCGATCTGGTGCTGATCGGGCGTGCCCAGTTCGCACAGTTCCCGGCCATGGGCCTGGCAATGGACGTCGCCTCCGGGCAGAGCCCGCAGCGCCGGGCGCTGGCCGAAGCACAAGCACGCCAGAGCCAGTTCGGCGACGGGCTGAACTTCCCGTTCCCGGCCATCGGCGAGAGTCTCGGCCTGGCCGATCTGGGTGATGGCTTCCGCGGCCCGCTGTACAGTGAAGTGCCGGTTCTGTTCATCAGCGGCACGCTGGATGGGCGTACGCCCCCGGCCAATGCCGATGCGCTGCGGCCGGGCTTCAGCAACGGTCACTCGCTGCTGGTGCGCAATGCCAGCCATCACAACGAGTTGTGGACAGGCAACCCGGCCATCGCCCGCAACATCGTCGACTTCCTCGCCGGCCGCGTCGTGAGCGATACCGTGTTGGACGTGCCGCCGCCGGTGTTCGCCACCCGCAGCAGTGAGCTGCTGGGCGGCAAGCGATAAGGCCCGTCGTGTGGTGCAGGATGCGATCCCGGTCCTGCGCCACGCCCGATTGCACTACATTGGGGTCATGACTGACCTCATCGCCCCCTTCAACCGCACGTGCTGGAGCCTTCTCGCGCTTGCCGTGCTTGCTGGCTGTTCCAGCACCGGCCCCCGTCCCGAAGCGCCTGCCGCAGCAACGCCTGCCGCCACCTACGCCAAGGTCGACTGGAGCACGTTGCCGGCCGTATCCGATACCGACCTGCAGGCCGGCTTCGCCGCTTGGCGCAGCAGCTGCACCCGCCTGAAGAATGATGCGACCTGGGCCAGGCCCTGCGCGACCGCCAGCACCGTGTCCGACAAGGACGCCGCTGCGATCCGCGCATTCCTGCAGCGCGATCTCGATGTCTATTCCCTGCGCGCCGGTGGCCATCGTGCCGACGGCCTGATCACCGGCTATTACGAGCCCATCTATCCGGGCAGCCTCACCCGCACCGACACCGCCAGCGTACCGGTGTACGGCACCCCCGATGATCTGGTGGTGGTGCAGTTGGACAGTGTCTATCCCGAACTGAAGGGCAAGCGCCTGCGCGGTCGCGTGGAGGGCAAGGTGCTCAAGCCCTACGACGATGCCGGCAGCATCGCCAGCAAGGGCGCCAAGGCACCGGTGCTGGCCTGGCTGACCGATCCGATGGACCTGCAGCTGCTGCAGATCCAGGGCTCGGGCCGCGTGCGCCTGGCCGATGGCAAGCAGGTGCGGTTGGCCTATGCCGAACAGAACGGCCACCCCTATCGCGCGATCGGCCGCTGGCTGGTGGAGCAGGGCGAGCTGAAGAAGGAAGACGTCACCATGGACGCGATCCGCGCGTGGGCGAAGGCACATCCGGCACGCGTACCGGAACTGCTGCGCAGCAATCCCAGCTACGTGTTCTTCGTGCGCAGCCCAGACAGCCCGGAAGGTCCGCGCGGTTCGTTGAACGTGCCGCTGACCGCCGGCTACAGCGTGGCGGTGGATCGCACCGTGGTGCCGCTGGGCAGCCTGCTGTGGTTGTCGACCACGCGCCCGGACGGCACGCCGGTGGTACGCCCGGTGGCCGCGCAGGACACCGGTGGCGCCATTGCCGGCGAGGTACGTGCCGATCTGTACTGGGGCAGCGGCGATGCCGCCGGCAAGCTGGCCGGCGACATGAAGCAGCAGGGCAACCTGTGGTTGCTGTGGCCGAAGGGTGTGACGTTGCCGCAGTAGGTCAGCAGGGGTCAGATCCCCCTCTGCAGGACAGGGATCTGACCCCCATATGCCTGATAATGGCGCCATTCCGAACTTTCCGGTCGCGCATGCGGCCAGGACCCATGCAATGAAATACGCAAAGAACAACGCAAAATCCAACACGAAGAAGTACTACAAGCACTGGGCCGAATCGGGCCTGGGCAAGGGCAACGTGCTGATGGAAGCCCGTGGCGAGAAGATCGTGCGCCAGGTGGAAATCTACGGGACCAAGGTCGTGTGGGCCGATGAAACCGGCCAGAGCGATGACCGCTTCGTGCTGGCCGACCAGCCGGTGTCGTTCATGGATTTCGACGAAGACGACGAGATCAGCGCGCGCGAGTTTGAAATTGCCTGGAAGAAGGCCCGGGAAGCCACCGGCTACCCCGTCTAAGGTCGAGGGCGCTGCAGTCATCGGATGGCTGGTGTAATCGAAATGTTATAAAGTTTCATTTTCAGCCTCCCGCCCGCCCCCTGATGAAGACTCCCACGCTGGTGGCCGCGCTCGCGGCCGCCCCGTTCGCCCCTGAAGCATTCGCCCAGTCCGCCGACGCCGCGCTCACCCTGGGCAAGGTCGATGTGCACCAGCACAGCGAGGGGCAGCTGAGCGCACACCAGGTGCTGACCTCGGTGGACGTGCTGGGCGCGGACCAGATCGAAAACCGCAACGTGTCGCACAGCTGGGAACTGCTCGGGCAGATGCCCGGCATCCAGCTGACCGAAACCCGGCAGGGCGCCGAGTCGGGCAAGGTCAGCTTCCGCGCCTTCAACGGCGAGGGCTACCTCAATGCCATCAAGACGCTGATCGACGGCATCCCCAGCAACGTCAACAGCGGCAACCAGCGCTTCATCGACATGCTGTTCCCGCTGGAAATCAGCTACATCGAAGTGGTGCGCGGTACCAACGATCCGCGCTACGGCCTGCACAACATCGGCGGCAACGTGAACTTCGGCACGCGCCAAGGCGGCACCTACACCGACGGGCGACTGGCCTATGGCAGCTACAACACCCGCGATGTGCAGCTGGCGGTGGGCCGCGAAGCCGACGGCTTCGCGCAGAACTACTTCGTCGGTACCCAGGCCAGCGATGGTTACCGCGACCACGACAGCTCGAAGAAATACGCGCTGGGCGGCAAGTGGTTCTTCGGCTCGCTGGACGAAGGGATGCGCGTAGGCCTGACGGCGCGCGCTTATCACCATGAAGCCGACGAACCCGGTTTCATGACCGCGGAAGAGCTGCATGCGGGCCGCCGCCGCAGCGACCTGCGCAACGCCAATGACGGCGATGACCGCGACATGCGCCAGTTCGCCGCGCACCTGGACGTGAAGCTGTCCGACGCGGTGACCTTCGGCACGCGGCTGTACTACAACCGCTATGAAGACGACCGTCGTGTCACCTTCAGTGACCTGCCCAGCGGTAACCTGCCGCGCCAGCGTCGCGTCTGGGACGAGCGCCAGGCAGGCCTGCTCGGCACGCTCACCTGGCAGGCCAGCCCCACGCTTACCGTGGAAGGCGGGCTGAACTACGAGCAGCAGGACAACGGCTACCGTCGCGAGCGCTACGCCTACGCCGAGCCCACCGATTTCAGCCAGGCACCGGCACGCGTGCAGAACAACGACCGCCACAGCTTCGACAACTGGGGCGCTTACGTGCAGGCGATCTACCAGCCAGCAGACGCATGGAAGATCGTGCCGGCCTACCGCGTGGACCGTTTCAGCGGCCACACCCGGCTGATGAGCGGCGCCACCGGCCGCCTGCAGGACTACGGCAGCATCGGCCAGCCCAAGCTGAGTGTCATCCACAGTCTGGGTGAGCACACCCACGTCTACGCCAACTGGGGCCGTACCTTCCAGGTGCTGACCGGTTCCACCGCGCCGGCCTACCTCACCCCGGGGCAGGCACCGATGCCGCCTTCCACCAACACCGGCATGGAGCTGGGCCTGAAATTCCAGCCCTTCGCCGGCAGCCAGGCCCGGCTGGCGGTATGGCAGCAGGACGCGGAAAACGAAGTGTCCAACATGCCGGCCACCGGCACCACGGTCACGCTGGGCAAGACCCGCCGCCGCGGCGTGGATGCGCAGATCAGCGCGCAGCTCGGTGACGCGTGGACGCTGTGGGCTTCGCATGCCTATCAGGAGGCGAAGATCACCCGCGACGACCGCGCCGCCGGCGTGACCCTGCAGGGACGCGAAGTGGCCGCCACCCCGCGCCACATCAGCAACCTCGGCCTGGACTACCAGGCCAGCGATGCCCTGCAGCTGGGCCTGCAGGCACGCGCGCAGGGCGATTACTACCTGGAAGAGCGCAACGTCACCGGCAAGTTCGGCGGCTTCGCCGTGCTCGACCTCAGCGCGAAGTACCAGATCACCCCGGCCTGGAGCGTGGACCTGCAGCTGAAGAACGTGACCGGCCGCGAGTATGCCTACGCGTGGTACGACAGCTTCTTCTGGGACAGCGCCCGCCCGATGTTCTCGCCCGCCCCGGGCCGCGCGGTCTTCGTTGGGCTCAACATGAAGCTGTAACCGCAAAGCCGGTAGTGGTCGAGCTTGCTCGACCTGCAAGGGGTCAGAGCCCTTTCCTGACGGAAAGGGATCCGACCCCGGACCCCGCAGCGCAAGGGGTCAGATCCCTTTGCGCGAGGAAAGGGCTCTGACCCCACACCCACGTTTTGCACTACATTGGTGCAATGTCCGACCCCGCGCCCCCGCCGTCCCTCGATGCCCTCGGCACGCCGCTGGCCTGGGCCGGGCCCGATGGCCGCATCGCCGGCTGCAACCCGGCCTTCGCGCGCTGGCTGGGCGTCAGCGGCCGGCGCCTGCTCGGCCAGCCGTTGGCCGCGCTGGAAGTGCAGGGCGAGGCGCTGGCCCATTTCCTGGCCCGCGACGAGCGCGACAGCCTGCGCCTGAACCGGCTGGCGTTGGCGCTGCCGGGCGAAGCCGCGCGGTTTGCCGAAGGCTGGATGAGCCGCCGCGACGATGGCGGCTGGCTGCTGGAGGCGCACCCGGTCGATGAGTTCCCCGGGCTCGACCCGACCCAGGCCCTGCCCAGCGCGCTCAGCGCAGCGCTGAAGGGCCTGGCGCACGAACTGCGCAATCCGCTGGCCGGGTTGAAGGGCGCCGCACAGCTGCTGGCCCGCCGCGCGGCGCAGCGCGATGCCAGCGAACGCGAACTGATCGACCTGATCGGCTCGGAGATCGAGCGGCTCAATGGCCTGCTGGAGCAGCTGCTGTCGCCGGCACCCGCCGCGCCACATGCGGCGCTGAACATCCACGCCGCGTTGGAGCGGGTGCTGCGCCTGGCCGAGAACGAGGCCGGCTGGGCGGTGCGCCTGCAGCGCGACTACGACCCCAGCATCCCCGAATTCGATGGCGACGCCGACCGCCTCACCCAGGCGGTATGGAACCTGGTGCGCAATGCCATCCAGGCCGGTGCCGGCAACATCACCCTGCGCACCCGCGTTGAACACGGCGTGCGCATCGCCGAGCTGCTGCACACCTTGGCGTTGCGGCTGGAAATCGCCGACGACGGCCGCGGCGTGCCCGAAGAACTGGCCGAACACCTGTTCCTGCCCCTGGTCAGTGGTCGCGCCGAAGGCACCGGCCTGGGCCTGGCGCTGGCACAGCAGGTCGCGCGCGAGCATCGCGGCACGCTGACCTACCGGTCGCGTCCGGGCCATACCGTATTCACCCTGCTGCTGCCGATCGGCAACGGCACCGCCGCCGCCGAGGAGGCCCCGCACGATGTCTGAGTCTTCCGCGTCCCCGCCATGCATCTGGGTGGTCGACGATGACCGCGCCGTGCGCTTCGTGCTGTGTACCGCGCTGCGCGAGGCCGGCTACCAGGTGGTCGACTTCGACAGCGCCGCCCCCGCACTGCAGGCGCTGGCTGACAGCCCGCCGCCTGCGCTGCTGTTCACCGACGTGCGCATGCCCGGCGACGATGGCCTGGTGCTGCTGGACAAGCTGAAGGCCGCGCTGCCGCAGCTGCCGGTGGTCGTGATGTCGGCCTACACCGACGTCGCCAGTACCGCCGGTGCGTTCCGCGGCGGTGCGCACGAGTTCCTGTCCAAGCCGTTCGATCTGGACGACGCGGTGGCACTGGCCCAGCGCGTACTGCCTGCGGTGGCGCCGGCCATGGCCGCGCCGACGCCCGCCGCAGAAGCCGCCAGCGACCAGCCGCCGCAACTGGTGGGCGATACGCCACCGATGCGCGCGCTGTTCCGTGCCATCGGCCGCCTCGCGCAGGCGCCATTGGCGGTGCTGATCATCGGCGAAACCGGTACCGGCAAGGAGCTGGTGGCCAACGCGCTGCACCGCGAATCGCCGCGTGCGCAGCATCCGTTCGTCGCGCTGAACACCGCCGCCATTCCCGCCGAGCTGCTGGAAAGCGAGCTGTTCGGCCACGAGGCCGGTGCGTTCACCGGCGCGCAGCGGCGCCACATCGGCCGCTTCGAGCAGGCCAATGGCGGCACCCTGTTCCTCGATGAAATCGGTGACATGCCGTTGCCGTTGCAGACGCGCCTGCTGCGCGTGCTCGCCCAGGGCGAATTCTTCCGCGTGGGCGGACGCGAACTGATCCGCGTCGATGTGCGCGTGGTCGCCGCCACCCACCAGGATCTGGAAGGGCTGGTCGCGCAGGGAAAATTCCGAGCCGACCTGCTGCACCGCCTGGACGTGGTGCGCCTGCAGCTGCCGCCGCTGCGCGAGCGCCGCGAGGACATCGCGCAACTGGCCACCACCTTCCTGGCGGCTGCCGCGCGCAGGCTCGATACGCCGCCCAAGCGGCTGACCGCCGCCGCCCTGCAGGCGCTGCGCGAGCACGACTGGCCGGGCAACGTCCGCGAACTGGAAAACGTGTGCTGGCGCATGGCCGCACTGGCCGCCGCCGACACCATTGGCGTGGCCGATGTCGATACCGCGCTCAACCGCGCCCGCAGCCGGCGCAGCAGCACGGCCGCCGGTGACCCGGGCCAATGGGAAGCGCTGCTGTCCGAATGGGCACGCCGGCAGCTGGCCGAGGGCACCGAGGGCCTGCACGCGCAGGTGCGCGAACGGGTCGACCACGCCCTGTTGGAGGCCGCCCTGCAGATCACCCACGGTCGTCGCGCCGAAGCCGCCGCGCGCTTGGGCCTCGGCCGCAATACGCTTACCCGCAAGCTGGGCGCCGGTCGCCGCCGCGGCGGCCATTGAACGATGCCTGCACGCGATCCTCGCACCCGCTTGCCGAACTGTTGATCCTCCATGGACGATGCCGTCCGTAGTGTTACCTGCAAGGAGTCCTCGATGCGTTTGTCCTTCGCCCTTCTGCCGCTGTCCGCTGCCGTGCTCCTGTCTGCCTGTGGCAGCGCACCGAAGAAGCCGCAGCCCACACCGCCGCCGGTGGTCACCACGCCCGTGGCCCAGCTGGCCGAAGCCAACCTGGCGCCAGCCTCGGCCAGCATCGTCAGCGGCCGCCTAGTGCTGAAGACCGAAAGCGGCGGGGTGCACTTGACCGGCCTGGTCGGCGGCCTGCAGCCGATGCAGCAGGCCGGCTTCCACATCCACGAGCGCGGTGACTGCAGCGCGGTGGACGCCAGCAGCGCCGGCAACCACTTCAATCCCGCCGGCGTCGCCCACGGTCGTGCAGGCAGCGGCAAGCACCACCTCGGTGACATCGACAACCTGCAGGCCGACGCGCAGGGCCGTGCCAACATCGATGTGCATCTGAAGGGCGTTACCCTGGGCGGAGGCGCCGCCACGGATATCGCCGGGCGTGCACTGGTCGTGCATGCCCGGGCCGACGACTATCGCAGCCAGCCCGCCGGCAATGCCGGCGTCCGCATCGCCTGCGGCGTGATCCGGGTAACCCGCTGATCACACCACCGGCATTACCCAAGGAGAGTTTCCATGCGTCTGATCCACACCTCGCTGTTCGCGGCCATCGCTGCACTGGGCCTTGCCGCCTGCAACCAGCAGCCGGCAGCACCGGCAGCTGAAGCCCCGGCCACCACCCCGGCCGAAGGCTCTGCAGCACCGGCCGATCCGGCCACTGCACCGGCTACCGCAGCGGTCCCGGCAGCCGATGCCTCGGCCACTGCCGAACTGGCACCGACCCAGGGCAATGAAACCAAGGGCTCGATCACCTTCAAGCTGGTCGACGGCAAGGTGCACGCGTCCGGCCAGATCAGTGGCCTGAAGCCGGGCAGCGAGCACGGCTTCCACATCCACGAGAAGGGTGATTGCAGCGCGCCGGACGGCATGAGCGCCGGCGGCCACTTCAATCCGGGCAAGCAGGACCACGGCAACGTGGCCACCGATCCGCACCACGGTGGCGACATGCCCAACATCAAGGCCGACGACAAGGGCGTAGCCACCATCGACGGCCCGGTGTCGAGCAACGTCAACATCGGCAAGGGTGATGATTTCGACATCATCGGCCGCGGCCTGATCGTCCACGCCGACGCGGACGACTACAAGACCCAGCCGACCGGCAACGCCGGTGCGCGACTGGCGTGCGCGGTAATCAAGAAGGCCCCGTAAGATAACGAAAACGCCGGCGCAAGCCGGCGTTTTTCGGTTGCTCCGCCGGGCATGGCCCGGCGCTACCGTATTGCGTGGGTAGCGCCGGGCCATGCCCGGCGGCATTACCTGGACGTCAGCGCGCCAGCAGCTCGCGTGCGTCCTGGCCGGCTTCGCAATGCACGAACAGCACCGGCACACCGTGCGCTTCCAGCACCGCGGCCATCTGCCGCTGGCGCATCAGGAACTGCTCGTAGATGCCCTGCAGTCGCTCGCAGTCGCCCTTGCCGTGGTTGTAATGCGCGCACCAGCCGGCCGGGTCGAACAGCGCCATGCGCGCTTCGCCCTGGGTATAGCGCAGCAACGGCTCGGGTGCGTCACTCAGCCACTCGTCCTGGCCCGGGGCCATGATCGCGGTTTCAATCAGCGGCCACAGCGCGGCCAGGCCCTGGTTGTCGTACTGCATCGACATCATCGCGGCCAGGTCGTTCACGGTGAAATAGCGTGCGTGCTCGACGCGTGCACCGAACGTGTTCTGCGCCATCAGCGCGGTATCGGCATGGGCCATGCCATTGGCCAGCAGCACCTCTTCCAGCGCATCGGCCACGGCTGTCGTGGTGGCCACGTCGGTACCGGTCAGCAGGAACGGCACCACCCGCAGGCCACCGCCTACCAGGGTAGCGTCGGCCTGGAACGGCAGCGGCACATCACCGCTGGCGTCGGCGCCGAAGGCCAGCACGCGCGGGCCCTGGTTGCCACCGGGCGCGCGCATCTGCAGTTCTTCCAGGCGGCGATGGATCGGCCAGCCCGGGCGAAGCACTTCGGCCGGATCGAAATGGGCGGCGGCGAACACCAGGTCCAGCTCGGCCACCTGTGGCACCAGCTTGGACAGGTCGCGGCCGACGCGTTCGGCCAGTTCACCGGCCTGTTCAGCGCTGAGCACCGCCTGGCGGGGGATTTCGCCGCCGGCCAGTTCCAGGGCCAGCACGCCAAGGGCATTCATCGCAGGGTCGGGTTTGCTCATGGTTCCACGGTTGGCCCATCACAGGGCGGCAGCTACACTTGGCCCCATTATGCCTGCTCTGTCGTGCAGGCCATGTTGCAGACACCCTCATCCATGCCAGGTATCTCCATGCCCAACGCTCGTCCCGTCGCCATCCTCGGTGGCGTCCGCATTCCGTTCTGCCGGCAGAACACCGCGTATTCGGATGTCGGCAACCTCGGCATGTCGGTGCGTACGCTGGGAGCGCTGGTCGAGCGCTTCGGCCTGCACGGCCAGCAGCTGGGCGAAGTGGCGATGGGTGCGGTCATCAAGCACTCCAGCGACTGGAACCTGGGCCGCGAAGCCACGCTGTCCTCGGGCCTGTCGCCGTTGACCCCCGGCATCACCCTGCAGCGCGCCTGCGGCACCTCGCTGGACAGCATCATCACCGTTGCCAACAAGATCGCCCTGGGCCAGATCGAGTCCGGTATCGGCGGTGGTTCGGACACCACCTCCGACGTGCCGATCGTGTACGGCAAGAAGCTGCGTGCGCGTCTGCTGGCGGCCAATCGTGCCAAGAGCACCGGCGACAAGATCCGCGCACTGACCTCCGGCTTCAAGTTGGCCGAGCTCAAGCCGGAGTTTCCCGGCGTGGCCGAGCCACGTACCGGCAAGAGCATGGGCGACCACTGCGAGGACATGGCCAAGGAGTGGAACATCTCGCGCGACTCGCAGGACGCGTGGGCGGTGTCCTCGCACAAGAAGCTGGCCGCAGCCTATGAGCGCGGCTTCTTCAATGACCTGATCGCACCGTTCCGCGGCGTCGAGCGCGACAACATCCTGCGTGCCGACACCTCGCTGGAGAAGCTGGCCACGCTGAAGCCGGCCTTCGACAAGGTATCCGGCCGTGGCACCCTGACCGCAGCCAATTCCACCCCGCTGACCGATGGCGCCGCCGCCGTGCTGCTGGCCAGCGAAGAGTGGGCACGCGCGCATGGCCACGAGCCGCAGGCCTACCTGCGCGACGCACACGTGTCGGCCGTCGATTTCGTGCACGGCGAAGGCCTGTTGATGGCACCGACCGTGGCCGTGCCGGAGATGCTCAAGCGCAACGGCCTGACCCTGCAGGACTTCGATATCTACGAGATCCACGAAGCCTTCGCCGCACAGGTGCTGTGCACCCTGCGTGCGTGGGAGAGCGAGGATTACTGCCGCAACCGCCTCGGCCTGGATGCGCCGATGGGCCGCATCGACCCGGACAAGATCAACCTGCTGGGTTCGT
Source organism: Stenotrophomonas sp. 3(2025) (assembly GCF_052665395.1). Classification (NCBI taxonomy): domain Bacteria; kingdom Pseudomonadati; phylum Pseudomonadota; class Gammaproteobacteria; order Lysobacterales; family Lysobacteraceae; genus Stenotrophomonas; species Stenotrophomonas sp. 3(2025). Next base: position 229,752 of record NZ_JBQOIF010000003.1, read on the forward strand.
CGCTGGCCACCGGCCACCCGTTCGCCGCCACCGGTGCACGCGTGATCGCCACGGCGGCCAAGCAGCTGGCCGAGCGCGGCGGTGGCCGTGCGCTGGTGTCGATCTGCACCGCCGGCGGCATGGGCGTGGTGGCGATCGTCGAACGTTGAACGCCACGGTAGTGCCGGCCGCTGGCCGGCAGCGTTGGAATTGAAAACGCCGCCCGATGGGCGGCGTTTTCGTTGATTGCATCCTCCGGTGGGTACCGAAATTGCATCCTCAGGTGGGTGCCGACCGTTGGTCGGCACACCTTCAGCCAGGGTCACGGCATCCGCGGGTTGCCGAACGCGTCGCGCTCTTCATTGGCGTCGTACACCGGCGGCAGCGGTGCAATCGACTGCTCCTCGACGGTCGCATGCAGCGGCGGGTCAACCACCGCTGCCGGTGCACGCACCAGCGCCACGCTGTCTTCGCCACGCTGCAGGCGCAGCGCGTTGGCCAGGCACTGCGCGGCCAGCACGTGTTCGCCACGTTGCGCGAAGGCTTCGCCCAGCGCTTCCCACGCAGGGGCACCGGCACCCGCGGCGATGGCTTCATGCAGGAACGCATCGGCCGCGTCCCACTGTTGCTGCGCCAGCGCGATGCGGCCCTGGGCCAGGCGCAGGGCCGCCGAGTCGTCATGCACGTTGCGCCAGCGCTGCAGGTTGGCCTGGCGCGTGGCCAGACGTTCGGCCGGCAGACGGCCATACACGGCCACCAGTTCGTCATCCCAGCGGTGGTCCAGCGCCTGCTCAAGCGCCAGCAGTGCCGGTTCGTCCCAGTCCAGTGCAACTGCACGGGTGGCGTAGGCGGCAACTACGTCCGGGGTCGGTCGCAGCGCCTTCGGCGTGGCTTCCCACTGCGCAGCCAGGGCGTTGACGTCGCCCGCTTCCAGCAGTGCCTGCGCGGCCAGGCGTGCTTCCAGCTCGCTGCTGGCCTCGGCCGGCAGCACCTTGGTCTGACGCAGCGCGCCCAGCTGGCCGTAAGCCTCGTGCGCGCGGCCAGCACGTGCCAGCGCTTCGGTACGCAGCCACAGGCCACGCGGCGGCAGCGGCTGGATCGCTGCCACATCCAATGCGTTGATCGCATCCACCGGCAGATCGTTGGCCAACAGCTGCTCGGCACGCAGCAGTGCCTGCAAGGTCGCATCGCTTTCGCCCAAGCGCTGCAGCAGCGCCTCGGCAGCGGGGGCATCGGCCCGCACCTGCGCGCTGCGCACGGCATTGGCCAGGGCAACCCCACTAACTTCCGGATCCTTGGCGGCGCCATCCAGCAGCTTCTCGGCGCGCTGCCACTGGCCATGCTCATAGGCCAGCAGACCATCGATCAGGCGCACTCGGCCCTGCTTGCGGCGGTAGCGGCCCCAGGCACGGAACGGCGCGGCGATCAGGCTCCACAGCAGCCACAGCACCAGCACGCCGATCACCGACAGCAGCGCTACCTTCGGCAGGTTGCTGTGGTAGTCGTAGCCGCCATAGCGCAGGGTCACTTCGCCGTAGCGGTTCAGGTCATCGGTGCCGAGCCATTGCGCGGCAACGACGCCAATGGCCACTGCCAGCAACAGCACGACCAGTGATTGCAGGGGTTTCATACGGGCTTACCTCCGGTCGGTCTGGGTACGCAGTTGTTGCAGGGTGCTGCCAAGCACGGTGTCATCGGCCTGCAATGGCAGCGAGCGCAGGGCATGGAGTTCAGCACGTTGCGCGCGCAGGTCCGGTGAATCCGGCCAGCGCCGCTGCGCCCAGAGATCGATTCTGTTCAGCGCGGCATCGCGGCCTTTGCCGTCGCCCCGCTCGATCGCTGCACGGGCCAGGGTCAGTTCCAGCTGCAGCGCCGTATCGATGGTGGCGCGCTCGGCCGACGTCAGCGGGCCGTTCAGGCGGCTCGGGGTGATATCCACGAAGGGCGCCAGCGCAGCCTGCCACCACGGTTTTGCGGTGTTGTTGGCCGGCGTCTGCGCGATCTGCGAAGGCAGGCCCTGCAGGGCCTTGCCCAGCGCGTCCAGGCGTTGCAGTGACAGCACGCGCGGGCCAGCGCCCAGCGCATCCAGCGCGTTGCGTTCCTGCACCAGTGCCTGGCGCAGGTTCAGGCCGTCGCTGTCGGGCAGATCGGCCAATGCGGTGGCGGCCAGCGCATACAGTCGGCGTGAGCCTTCCACGTCATCGGCAAAGGCCAGCCGCTGTGCGGCCTGGGTCAGCAGCAGTTCGGCCTCATCGCGCTGCACGGCCTGGCGGCCCTGGTTGGCGCTGTCGGCCAACTTGGCCAGGTTTTCTTCCAGCAGGGCACTGCGTTGCGACAGGCCCAGCACTTCGTCGCGCAGCACCCGGTTGGTGGTGGCCGCATCCTGCAAGCGCTGGCTGGCAGCACGCTGGTCGCGGCGCAGGGCCTCGACCGTAGCCTCCAGCCCCTTCAGCTGCACGGCGGTGGTCTGCGCCTGCGCCAGCTGGTCGCTCTGCTGCTTCTGCCAATAGTGGTAGCCGGCATAGCCGCCCGCGCCCAGCACCGCCAGCACGGCAAGCGGCAGCAGCCAGCGCATGGGGCGATGGGGCGATGGAGCGGGCGGCAGAGTGTCGTTCATCGGGCTTCCTTGTCGGCGGCAATGCCGGAACAGATCCGGCAGGCAGCGTTGTGCACAGCATCACTGTTGCCGACGACACCGGCAAGCCGCTGCCGGGTGCCTGTTCAGGTCGCTGCCGGGCCGGTGAGCGCAGTGTGTGCAGCGGCCATCAACTGAACGCTGGTAGGGCCCTCGCTGCGCACCACCCGGGTCAGCCCCAGGGCCTGCGCCTGTGCGCCCAGCCGGTCGCTGGCCACCAGCGCGATCGCGTTTGCCCGCAGCCGCTGCTGCCAGTGCCCAGGCAGCTGCTGCCAGAAACGCTGCAATGCCTCGCCACTGCTGATGGCCAGCAGCCAAGGCGTCGGAGAACGGGCCAAACGCGCCAGCATGCGCCGTGACAAGCGCAGCGGCAGCCGTCGGTAGACATCAGCGCGGGTGATCTGCGCGCCCGCAGCCTGCAACTCAGCGGCAATCAGGCCCCGGCCTCCCGGTGCGGTCACCAGCCCGATCTGCATGCCCCGCACATCGCCCAGCACCGGCATCGCCAGCAGGCCCTCGCTGTCCATCCGCTGGGGCGCATGGACGTCAGCGACGCCATGGGCCAGCAGGGCACGCGCGGTGCCTTCGCCCACCGTCAGCCACGGGCTGCGCTGCGCCGTCGCCAGCGGTAGCAGGCTGGCCGCTGCGGCCACGGCTGCCGGGCTGGTGAACACCACCCGATCGCTGGTCAGCGCCCGTTGCAGTTGCTGGCGCGCGGCGCTGCCCTGCAGACGCTGCAGCCGCCAGGGCGAAAGCGCGACGGTACGGCCTCCCAGCCCTGCTGCGGCGTGGCGCAGCGCCGCCTGCTGGCCCTGCGGGCGCAGCGAGATCAGGGTCCAGCCAGTGGGTATCGTATGGTTGGCCATTACCGTCATTATGCGGGCCCTTCGTTGTCGTGGTTGCTGCTGATGGCTGTTGATGCCCTGACCTCTTCGCTGGCTGCCCTGCAGGACGTGCTGGACTGCATGCCGGCGGTCCGCGCGATGCAGATCCGCCTGGATGGCTATGCCGACGGCGTGCTGCGCATCACCGCGCCGCTGGTGGCCAACGTAAACGACAAGGGCAATGCGTTCGGTGGCAGCCTGGCCTCGGTGCTGACCCTGTCCGGCTGGGCGCTGGTCAGCCTGCGCCTGCGCCTGGCTGGCCACGACGCCGAGGTCTACGTGGCCGACAGCAACCTGCGCTACCTGGCACCGGTCTATGAAGACCTGCACGCCCATGCCGAAGCGGCCGGAAGCGGCGCCTGGGAGACCTTCCTGGCCACCTTCCGCCAGCGCGGCAAGGCCCGCATCAGCATTGTCGCCACCCAGCCCGGTGCCGACGGCAAGGCCGCGGCTGAATTCAGCGGTCGCTTCGTTGCCTTCGCCAAAGGGTAGGATGGCAGGCTGACGCCCTGCGGAACCCACCGATGCGCCGCCTCATCCAGATCCTCCTGTGTTCCCTGCTGCTGCTCAGCGCCGCCGCCGGCGCCGCTGCCGACGACCTCAGCCGCAAGCAGCGCAAGCTGCTGGAAGAGACCCAGATCGCCTACGGTGCCACCATCCGCTGGGGCAGCATGGACGACGCCATCGCCTATCTGGACCCGCAGCTGCGCAAGTCCAAGCCGCCGACCGAGTTCGAGCTCAACCGCTATGCGCAGCTGCGCGTGTCGTCCTACCGCGAGCGCAGCAGCGCATCGCTGGACGGCGGCCAGGTCGAGCGCCGGGTCGAAATCGGGGTGATCAACCAGAACACCCAGGCCGAGCGCACCGTGGTGGTGACCGAGCGCTGGCGCTGGGATCCGGAAGCCAAGCGCTGGTGGCAGAGTGCGGGCCTGCCGGACCTCTGGCAGGGGCAGTGACGGGGCGCGTCCGGCTTGTGCGACAATCGGCGCCCGCTTAATCGACCCGTGACCTGAGTGAATTACGAAGAGTTGCTGGCCTTCGCAGGCCGAAACCCGATGCTGTCCGCGGCCCTGGTCGGCCTGACCGTGGCCCTCATCGTCACCGAAATCCGCCGCCTGTTCCGGGGCTTCAAGGGCATCAAGCCCGCCGAACTGACCCAGCTGATCAACGCCGGCGGCACGGTGGTGGTTGATCTGTCGCCCAGCGCTGATTTCGAAAAGGGCCACATCGCCGGCAGCCGCAGTGCCCAGGCCAGCGCGTTCGGCCCCGAGCACAAGCTGGTGGCCAACGCCAAGCAGGCCCCGGTGGTGCTGGTGTGCCGCAGCGGCAACGCGTCCGAGACCGCCGCCAAGGCGCTGAAGAAGGCCGGCTTCGAGAAGGTCTTCGTGCTCGACGGCGGCATCCCCGCGTGGCAGCAGGCAGAACTGCCGCTGGTCAAGGGCCGCAACTAATAGCAGGCGGTGGCGGATGTGGCCTTGTTTGCGCCCTCCGCCGCCCCCATCGCAGTAATTCGACCATCGTTTTCATTGCATTCACTGGAGTTACTGGAAATGTCCGAAGAGACCACCAACGGCGCTGTCGCGCCGGTCGATGCCGCCACCGGCCCCGCGTTCACCGTCGAGAAGATCTACGTCAAGGACGTTTCCTTCGAGTCGCCGAATGCCCCGTCGATCTTCAACGACCAGGTGCAGCCGGAACTGCAGCTCAACCTGAACCAGCAGGTCCAGCGTCTGGGCGAGAATGCCTTTGAAGTCGTGCTGGCCGTGACCCTGACCTGCCAGGCCGGCGAGCGCACCGCGTACGTGGCCGAAGTGAAGCAGGCGGGCGTGTTCGGCCTGGTCGGCCTGGACCCGCAGTCGATCGACGTGCTGCTCGGCACCCAGTGCCCGAACATCCTGTTCCCGTACGTGCGCCAGCTGGTCAGCGACCTGATCCAGGCCGGCGGCTTCCCGCCGTTCTTCCTGCAGCCGATCAACTTCGAAGGCCTGTACGCAGAAACCCTGCGCCAGCGCCAGGAGCAGGGCGACGCACCGTCGCTGGCTGACTCCGAGCCGGCCGGCAACGCCTGATCCCGGCCGCGACGTCACGGATGAGCACTACCGCTGACAAGGTTGCCGTACTCGGCGCCGGTTCCTGGGGAACCGCGCTGGCGACGCTGCTCGCCCGCCACGGTCGCCAGACCGTGCTGTGGGGGCGCGATGCTGCCGTGGTCGAGGCCATCGACCAGCGCCACGAGAATCCGCGTTACCTGCCGGGCATTCCGTTGCCGGAATCGCTGCGCGCCACCACCGACCTCGCGTCGGCGGTGGAAGGTGCCGCCTGGATCCTGGTGGTGACCCCGTCGCATGCATTCGGTGAAACCGTGCGCGCGCTGGCACCGCTGCGTCCGGCCGGTGCCGGTGTGGCCTGGGCCACCAAGGGCTTCGAGCCCGGCTCTGGCCGCTTCCTGCATGAAGTAGCGCGCGAAGTGCTGGGCGAGGACGTGCCGCTGGCCGTTGTCACCGGGCCGTCGTTCGCCAAGGAAGTCACCCTGGGCCTGCCGACCGCGATCACCGTGCACGGCGACGTGCCCGAGTTCGCGCAGACGGTGGCCGAGGCGATGCACGGTCCGGCGTTCCGCGCCTACACCGGCGACGACATGGTCGGTGCCGAGCTGGGTGGTGCGATGAAGAACGTGCTGGCCGTGGCCACCGGCGTGGCCGACGGCATGCAGCTGGGCCTGAACGCCCGTGCCGGCCTGATCACCCGTGGCCTCAACGAGATGCTGCGCCTGGCGGCAGCGATCGGCGCCAAGCCGGAAACGCTGATGGGCCTGGCGGGGCTGGGCGACCTGGTGCTGACCTGCACCGGTGACCTGTCGCGCAACCGCCGCCTGGGCCTGGCCCTGGGCCGCGGGCAGACGCTGCAGGACGCCATCCGCGAAATCGGCCAGGTGGTCGAGTCGGTGCAGACCGCAGACGAAGTGATGCGACAGGCGCGCCGTCATGGTATCGACCTGCCCATCTCCGACCGCGTGCGCGCCGTGCTGCATGGCGAGCAGACCCCGGAAGAAGGATTGCGTGCGCTGTTGGCACGCGAACAGAAGCCGGAGTATCCGGATACGCTGTTCAAGTGAATCGAAAACCCCGGCCCAGTGCCGGGGTTTTTTTTTTGTGCGTGCGCGAAACCCATCCACGCATGGCGTGGATCTACTGCGGAACCCGCAGCGCCCATCACCGCGACCGCGGCGGCGTGTTGGTGTTGTCCATGTCCGAAAAAATCATCCACGGCCCACCCGCCACGCGCTTCAACGTCAGCGTGAACTTCCCGGTATCACCCACGTTGCTGCCGTAGGTGTAGGCGCCAATGATGTAACCGGTGGATTCCTCTGCGGCATAGGCCAGCGCACGCAGCCGCAACGGGCTACTTCCCTGGCCGGCATACGCCGCCTCAATCGCCGCGCGCCCGCGCACGGGCGGCTGGTTGCTCTGCAGGATGAAGCCGTCCTCAGCGAACAATCCCGCCAACGCCTTCGCATCACCGGTGCGCCACGCCTGTTCGTAATCGCGCAGCACGCGATCCAGCGCGGCGGGCAGGGGGACATCGGGTAGCGAGATGGGTAAGGGCGCAGCGGGCTGTTGCGCAATCACAGGCGCGGCCAGCAACAGGCCACTGAGAAGCATCGAGGCAAGTAGTGAACGGCGCATGCGTCTGCATCCTGGCAGTGATGGAAGGCGTGATTGCCAGAGTATCCACCTTGGCTGGCGGGTAGAATCACGCGGTCGCCGGCTGGGCGAATGGACACAGGACAGGGAATGACGTCTCGAATGATGGGAATGGCAGGGCTGGTCGCGTTGCTGGCCGCGTGCACGCAGGCACCGGCACCGGAAGCAGGCACCGCAGCTGCACCCGCCGCTACTGCTGCGCCGACGGAAGCCCCAGCCGCCACGGCCACGGTGGTCGAGAACGCGTCTTCCGTCGAAGACGGCGTGGACCCGTCGGTGTGGGACAACGAAGGCGAGCCGGAAGGTGAGACCCCCGGCGCCGAACTCACCTGCGCGGACAATCCGCTGGCGACTTATTTCTTCACCCTGGTCGGCGGCAACACCGTGGACGACTGCGGCCGCAAGGACCCGAAGGTGCTGGCCGCGTTCGACGCCCTGATGAAGAACACTGCAGCGGCCGAATCGCCCGACAAGAACATCCCCTCGCTGCGCGAACGCCTGCTGAGCGGTCCCAGCGGGCCTGGCGAACTGATGGTGCTGCAGGGCGAGCCGTGGTGGCTCTACACCGCCTGTCAGGCGCACCAGTGCTCGACCACCGCGCTGGCGATGTTGTATTCGCCGACGCACTCGAAGATGGTCGGCCGCCTTACCGCCCGCTGCAACGTGTGGTGGCTGGGCGAGCCGAACGCGGAGCAGCGCGCGCTGATCGAGCGCGAGCGGCCGGTGGACGAGGCGATGTTGAAGGAGGAAGGCGATTCCTGCGATTGACCGGCGGTAACGCCGGAAGAATCTCCGGCGTTACGCCTCAGGCCGTATCCGCGCGCTGGCCTGCGCGGTCAGCGCCAGGCACGCCATCATCAAACCCTCCATCACCCGATCACCCACGTATTCGTCGTCCGGTCCGTTCTGGCGGACGCGCTCGGCCGCCAGCAGCATTTCCAGCGCGATGCGCAGGCCCGCCAGTGCGCAGTCCGCATCGGCCAGCGCCATGCGGCGGCCGGGCATCTGATGACGCTCCGGCCACGGCTGGCCGTCGGCGGCTGCGCCTTTTCCAATCCGCGTCAGCGTGGCGATGAAAGCTCTGGGATCGATCGCAGATGCTTGTTCTGATGACGCATCGCCAGCTGCGCGATAGGGATGGGGACGGGGGAATTCCGGTGCAGTCATGGCTGGGGCTCCGTGCAGGACAGACGGTAGCCGCCACACAAAGGTGGCGGGCGGAGACGTGGCTCGAAAACCGGGACAATGAACCGGCAGGCACAAGGCCTCCACGCTCCGCCCGCCGCAGCCGGCAGACGGATTGCCGACCGACGCCACGCGAGGTGGCGTCGGCCGGCAAGCGCAATCACTTCATTGTCGATACGGGTTTTCGAGGCCCGGCCGCTCCAGATGAGGCGGCTCGTCATCTGTACCTGTGCCGACGCGCAGTGCCAATCAGAAGAGTTGCATTCAACGCTTGATGCAAGACGCTTTCGGCATTCTTGCATGCTGTTAAGCCGCCCCAGACGCCGATGGCGCAAGGGCCCTAAGCGATAGAGGAATATGCGACATGGGTCGTGATTGCCGGCGTAGTTGGCTGAGACGTCAGCGAGGCAATAACGACAGAACTCCGCGATGCGGCGATACAGCGTGGTGCTAGTCGAGCTCTATGAGAAAGCGCGTGGCCATGGCAGATGGCACCACAGACGCCCCGACCCGCCTCAGTTCAACCAGCCCATAGGCTTCCATCATCCGAAGGGTACGAGAAAGGCTTGGAACCTTGCGCCCGCAGTGCTCGGACAGTTCGGTGAGCGACCTGGGTTGAAGTTCGCGCAGCAGTCGCAACAGCCGGCGGTTTTCATCGCTCAATACTGCGGCCAGGGAAGACAGGGTGGAGAAGGCTATCGCCCCCTCCGCAACCTGCGGCGGTGCCGATCTGTCCTTTCGTTCTCCGCCGATGACACAACGTCGGAAGGTACTTTGGATTGGCGAACGGCACGTATCGGAATCTGTCATCGGTGCGGGATTGCATTGGGACCGATAGATCATGTCTGGCCGAGCACGCGTTGGATTGAACAAACGGCGCATGGATGGCGCGCCTGCAGGACCGTGTCAGCTTCCGGCGAGGCGTGGGCCAGCGATTCCTGCTGTGCAGCTACCCAAGAATGCCAAGGCCTCTGACGCTTTGGGCTGGGCGCCCACACAACAATCCATGGATCTCCTCGGCTAGTCCGACCTGTTCGTCGAAACTACTAAACGGTGTTGCTGTCAGTGCAGCGAGGATAGGGTGGACTGATCTAGCGATGCCATCTAAAGCCGAACCAAAGCACTCCGCAAGCATAAAAAACTCTCCAGCTCTGGCACACTTGGCAGACAAGTGAAAATCAGCCGATCTCTTCCCCTTGAGCAGAACTGCAGCCAAAGCGAAAGACGATACGCCCTGCTCCACGACGGTCGCATCAGCGACGAACAGCGCCCTTGCCGTCCGACCATTGCCATCGACAAGAGGATGTGCGGTAAGTAACGTGATGTACGTTGCTAACGCCACCGCAACGTGATTGCAACCCTTTGAAGCGAACCGCCCACGTAGCTTGAATATTTCATTCGACGCTGCGCGAGCGCGATTTGCGTCTGGCGGAAGATAATCGCGACTATATTGATTTGGCGTTAGTATTCTGCCAAATCCACTTCTGACCAAACTTGTTCCACCCTCCAACCTTCCTGCGCGTTCGGTCCAAGAATTGATCGTGGAAGCCTGCCGAATGTCTCTAAGCGCATTCTTCAATGCCAGCTCGGTGCTGTAGCGGCCCAGCAGCTGCCGACAGTTCATCTCGTACGCAGCGACACTGTCAGCGCTGCCATGCATCGACAGCGCCACGATCCAAGGGATCGCGGCGCCGCCAAAGGTTCGGCATTCCCTTTCTGAAATCAATTCACCAAGATCGGAAAACGCCGACGCAATCCATGCCGAGCTCGCTGAAAAATTTGGGCGAGCCATCGAGGTAGTCATCATTCAAATACGGGAATCAGGTCTCCCTTGCCCCCAACATGATTCAAATCTCTAAGATTAGACCAAATGTCGGCATTCGGCCTGGGATCTGGCCCGGCAGCACTGCTTCCTTGCAGCTGGGCATTCTCGCCGAGTTGCCTCAAGAGCTCAGTGGTTTGCGCTTGAAGGTTCTTGGAATTGATCCCGGCGTCATAGCCCGGAAAATAGTGGTCGAACATGTCGTCGGCCCTGTGATCTCCCAGGATTTTGGCGACCTCCATTCTGGCCCTGAATGCCAAAATCTGATTTTCATCGGCCACGCCCCCATTCATTTGCATGGCATCCTTGAGCACCGCCAGCGCGGCCTCCTCATATGCATACACAGAACCGTGAGATGCCGCGTTTTTAAGTGCCGCAATCCCACCCATTGAATTACCTTGTGCCAGAAGGCGCTTACCAAGAATTGTCTGAGCGTACGGGTCTGTCAGCGCTCGCTGAAGTTCCGAGTCCGGTATGCTCTTCGCCGCATCTATCTCTGCTTGATCAAGATAATAGTGGCGATCAAGCCAGTCGCGCTCAGCTTGAGATAATGCGGCAAATCTTGTGTCACCTTCCATTAACGCGCTTAGAGGCACCTGCTCAGGCTGGGCGGACTTACGACGCTTAAAGCGTAGGTCCTGTATTTTGCGACCTTCCTTTTGATAGTCGACAGCGTCGTGTGGGATTTGCTCATTCACAATGTGGGCCGGCTGAGAGCCGGTCTGTCTGTATGAATATACCGCGCCCAAGCCGGCGACGATCACAATCGCGACCAAAGCGCCTACAGTTATATTTTTATTCATGACCGCAGCCCCTATAGGCAATTTCGATGAATGCCCTGCGCCCAACTGCGGCACGTTGCCTCTGTCTTGGCCTGATCGAACACTGGGCCGGAAATAAATGCCTGAACCGGACCCCATTGTAAACCTGAAGAATACGCCGCCTGCCCCTCCACTTCGGCCTGGAAGATAGGCCAGCGGTCCGGTGGGATCAGTGCCTTGGCGCTGGCTACCATGTCTTCCCTAAGTCTGGTGTCACACCCCTCTTTGGTCGTCCATACCGTTCCATAGCAGACATCGTGTTTATTGCAGGCATCAGTAAAAACCCCGCCATAACCGGCAGCCTCAATAGGATGACTGGTGGATACCAAAAAATCTGGAACATCAAAGCTGGCGCCCTCCCCGACGCCAAACGCTGGATATGATGTCCGCATACAACCAGGAGCGGTCGCTTATCCTAGCCAGGACCGCCGCAGACCCGCCACGACCCAGCCTGAAAAGGCCGCAATCACCCTCGCATCAACCTACACAACGGTTCCATGGGATGATGCGGTGCCCACCGGACGACCGACCATGCAGAAGCTGACGGACCCCAATCTGCTGGACGATATCGCCGAGATTGGTCGAATCCAGGCCGTGCCGCGAATCCTGGAGACCGTCGCCCACATCACGGGCTCACGATTCACGGCTATTGCCCGCGTGACCCAGACAACCTGGACCGCGTGCGCCACATTCGACACCCTGGGGTTCGGGCTGGTTCCCGGTGGCCAACTGGTGCTTGAGACCACCATCTGTGACGAGATCAGGCAGTCGGCGACGTCAGTTGTATTTGCGCATGCAAGCGAGCACCCGGTCTACTCCCGGCATCACACGCCACGGATCTACGGGCTTGAGAGCTACGCGTCCGTTCCCATCCATCGGCCAGACGGCAGCTTCTTCGGCACGCTCTGCGCGATTGATTCGACACCGGCCAATTTCGACGTAGCCCACGTCCAACGCTCCATGGAGCTGCTGGCCGACCTGGTAGGAAGTTACCTCGACAAGGAAGATCGCCTTGAGCGAGCGGAAACGGCGCTCTCCGACGCGCATCGTGTCGCCGACCTGCGCGACCAGTTCATTGCCGTGCTGGGTCATGACCTGCGCAGTCCGCTGCAGGCCATCAGCATCGCCGCAGATTCGCTGGCAGGTGAGGCGGGCACTGAGCGTCAGCAACGGATGCTCGCGCACATCACTTCCGGCGTTGCCAGAATGGACGGACTGATCAACGACGTGCTTGATTTCGCCAGGGGGCGTCTGGGCGGCGGCATTCCCATCGCGCTGCAGCTGACAGGCACGCTGGAAGAAGACCTGAAGCGGGTTGTGGAGGAGGTGGCAATCGCCACCGGCCGCCAGGACATCAAGGTCCATATAATGGTAGAAGGCGGCGTGGTCTGCGACCCGAGCAGATTGGCGCAGCTCCTGGCCAATCTGCTCACCAATGCAGCGGTACACGGAGAGCGCTCGTCCCCGATTACGCTGACCGTTCACTCCGGGCCGGAAATGCTCGCGCTCGACGTACACAACGAGGGACACATTCCATCAGCGAGGTTGGACGCGATTTTCAGCCCATTCTCACGTGAGAAGAGTGAGCGTCCGCGGCCGGGTCTCGGCCTCGGCATCTACATTGCGTCGGAGATCGCGCGGTCCCATGGCGGCACGTTGGAGGTGGAGTCCAGTGCGGCCGCCGGCACCTTGTTCACGTTCAGGATGCGCAGGCTGGAGCTTCCGTAGCGGTCTGCCGCGACCACGTCCGCAGCCTTCAACCGGGTTTCATTTGCGGGCGTGTCGCTCGTCTTTTTCATCCACGTCCTTCGCAGCCGCGCGACTCTGCGCGAACTCCGGGAACGTTTCTTCGATCGAATCCTTGTCCGGCAGCACGTAGAACACGCCGCCTTTCTCGAACGTGGGATGCACGATCTGCTCGTAGAACCCGGGCGAGACATTGATGCAGCCGTGGGTGACACGGTTGTCGTCCGGCGTGGCCGATGCCAGTCGTTCGCTGCGCTTCTCTTTCGGGGTGCCCGGGGGAAGCGGGTGCATTGAAACGGCGGAATCGTAGTCCACCCACAGCACGCGTCCGGCGTCCTCGGACGGGCCATAGGCGCCAATGAAACGACCCGCCGGGGTGGTGCGGTCGTGGCCGGGAATCGCGCTCAATGCGAGCTTGGCGACGCCGGGTGCCGAGTGATCGCCGATGGCCGAACCAAACAGCGCTGGCGCTGCGCCGCGCAGCTTGCCGTCACCGCCGAAGACCAGGACCTGCGCAGCCGCCTTGTCCATGATCGCGAACGGATAGCCCTGGTTGTCCTTGCTGGCCACGACCCAGCCGGCCAGTTCAATCACCGTATCGGACACTTCCTGGCCCTGCGGAAGTTCATCGGCGGCGGTCGCCGTTTCCGTGGGCGCGTCCTTGGCTTCCTTGGCGTTCCTGGCGCTGGCTGCGCCGGTTCCTGCCAGTGCCAGCGCGATGGCCAGCGTGGCCGATACGGCCCGGCGTGCAGGGAGTGAGTACGTACGAATGGGACGGCTCCTTCGGATGACGACCGAGAGGCTGAAAGACACCAGTGGCCGGTGAAGGCCACTGGTGTCTGGTTCAAGCGTTCATCAAAGTGGGTGGGAGAGCGGTTACCCGCGCGGCTTGCGGCCGGGGACCCTTTCGAGCTGCTGCACGCGGCCTTCGATCTGATCCAGACGCTGGTTGGCCTGCTGTGCAGACTGGTTGGCCGATTCGGCGCTCTGCGCCGCGCCCTGCACCTTCACGTCGAGCTGGTCGAGACGCGAGTTGATCGTTGCAAATTCGTCTTTGTAGGTGGCGCAAGCCCCGAGGCTTACGGTAGCAACGATGGCTACGGTGACGGCACGTGCCGCGTTGATTTGCTGCTTGGTCAGGAACATTCCACTCCCTCCTTCGTCTGGGGAGTCTGGAATATAGCGGCGTTTGTTCCCGCCGCTGCGAAGTGCTTTCAGCTGCAGTTGGAAGACGTGGATGGCCTGTGAAGGTCGCGCAATCAGCAATCCTTAACAAGCGGGAACAAGCGAGCTCTGCTGCATCGGTTGATGTCGTTGTGCCACTTCGATCTCTCCAATTCATCAGCCTGAAGCCGACTCATGCTGTTCTTCTCAATGGGCGCAGATGAGCGGGGCGCACACCATCGACGCACGCACCGCGCTTCCGTGAGTGCAGTCCTCCCGTGCGATCAATGACCGAAGCGGCTTGGCAGGTCGGCGTGCATCCAGCGAACTACTACACGGCGCATCGAGAGTTCCCTGAACAGCAACCTCATTCATGTACCGGTCAGTTCAATATTCAGGGCCGATTTCATCAACAAACGGATAATTCACACCTGTCGAACGCCTCTCCTCCCTCCCCTCCCGAGGGGCGTTCGACGAAACCAAAATAATGAAAGGTGTATCCCGATGATCAAGAATTCGCTGCTTGCCCTGGGTCTGTTGGCCGCGCTGCCGTTCGCCGCATCGGCTGCCGATGGCCTGTCGTACAACTACGTTGAAGGCGGCTACGTGAACACCGATGCCAAGGGCGGCGACGCTGATGGCTGGGGCGTGAAGGGCTCGGTTGCCGTGCATCCGAACTTCCACATCTTCGGTGATTACAGCAAGCAGGAAACCGACACCTTCAAGAACGATGTCGACCAGTGGCGCATCGGTGCCGGCTACAACTATGGCATCGCACCGAACACCGACCTGGTGGCTCGTGTTGCATACCAGAAGTTCGACATGAAGCACGGCCTGGACTTCAACGGCTACTCCACTGAAGTGGGCGTGCGCACCGCGTTCAACCCGTACCTGGAAGGCTATGCGCTGGCCGGTTACGAGGATTACAGCAAGAAGCACGGCATCAACCCGGACGGCGAGTTCTACGGCCGCGTCGGCGCCACCGCCAAGTTCAACCAGAACTGGGGCCTGAGTGGTGAAGTGAAGCTGGCCAAGGCCGGCGACCGCGAGTGGTTCGTGGGCCCGCGCTTCAGCTGGTAACAAACGCCTGTCGTTAGTGCGTGTAACTGGCGTGTGATCTCTCTCCCACACGCCAGCGAAGCCCGGCCTCGTGCCGGGCTTCTCTTTTTCCGGCATCGCTTTGCCACAATGGGGCATGGGCGATCCCTCCACTCCCGCTGGCACCGGCTCGGCCTACCAGGAACACTTGGCGCCTGCGCCGCTGCGTGGCCAGTTCGGCCAGCTCTGGCAGAGCCAGTTGCCTGCTGATGCCAGTGGCAGCATCACCGTGCTGCCCGATGGCTGTGTGGACATTCTCTGGCGTGATGGTGCGCTGTTCGTGGTGGGGCCGGACCGTACCGCCGCACACCCGCAACTGGCCCCCGGTGCACAGGTGCTGGGCGCGCGGTTCCGGCCCGGCCAAGCGTCGGCTGCGCTCGGCATCGACTTGTCCGGCATCGTCGGCCAAGCCGTGCCCCTGATCGAATTCAATGCCCGCTGGGCGACGCAGGCTGCGGCCTGGATCGGTGACGCCGCGCCCGACCAGCGCCTGCAGCGCCTGGCTGACAGCCTGCAGCGGAACATGCCGGCGGCCGTGCTGGACGAACACACACGCCGCGCGCATGCGCTGTTCGCGTACGCTGCCAGAGGCGATGCCAGCATCGACGCACTCGCCGCACAACTGGCCATGAGCCCGCGCACCCTGCGTCGCTTCAGCCAGACGCAGTTCGGTTACGGGGCAAAGTCGCTGGAGCGGATCCTGCGCCTGCAGCGGTTCCTGCGCTGCAGCCAGACCCAACCCGCGCACAGTCTGGCGATGCTGGCCGTGGAGGCCGGCTATGCCGACCAGGCCCACCTCAGCCGCGACGCCCGCGAGCTTGCCGGCCTGACCGCCAGTGCGCTGCGCCAGCAGTGGGGACGTTGATGGCCGTTTCGTTCAAGACCCGGGCCCGACCCTGACCGATGCTGGCCGCTCCAACCACGGAGCCGCACCATGAGCCACGCAGACACCACCGCTGCCGAACGCCGCATCGACAACATCGAATTCAACGTCGCCGACATCGCCCGCAGCAAGCAGTTCTATGGGCAGGTCTTCGGCTGGTCCTTCACCGACTACGGCCCGGCCTATACCGAGTTCGATGACGGCCGCCTCAAAGGTGGATTTGTCGCCGGCCAGGCAGTGACGCCCTCAGGAGGCGCGCTGGTCATCGTGTACTGCGTGGACCTTGCCGACGCGCAGCAGCGCATCCTCGCCGCTGGCGGCGAGATCGTGCAGGCGGTGTTTGCCTTTCCCGGCGGCCGTCGCTTCCATTTCCGCGATCTGGACGGCTACGTGCTGGCGGTGTGGAGCGACGCCAGCTGATCCGTCTGCCTCTACAATCCGCCAATGGAAACGCACATCGATGCCTATGTGAGGCAGGCCGACGGCAACTGCATCAAGGTGATGCTGTTCAATGGCCGCTCGCGGGCCTCGCTGCAGGCGCTGGGCTTCACCGCTGGCGATGAGAACACCCTCACCCTGCCGGTCCCCGACGATGCAGCCAAGGCCGCCGTCTTCCTCCGCCTGCGTGATCTCGGCGTTGCCTTCTCGGCGGGCAGGGAGTGGTGTCCGGCCGACGTGTTCGAGCATCTCCGCGAGGGCGGTGTGCTGGAGGGACCCTACCTGCGGGTTGCGTGGCGCACGCCTCGGCAGTTCACCGTGACCACGGCGTAGCCACAGCATGGACGTGATCGAGATCGATGGAGCGAATCTGCTGCGCGATGCTGCGGACGGCTGGCAGCTGCAGGCGTCCGTGGTCTCGCAGGACGGCACGCGGCTGGCCTGCATCCTTCGTGTCGGGCAGCGCTTTCGCGTCGAGCGGTTCCTGCGCGGACACATGCGGCCGCAGTGGCACGGGGAGTGGTGGGTGCAACAGCCGCAGCACTCGATCACCGACAGCGGGCTGCAGGCACAGGTGCTTGCCGATGAGTGGCTGGCGCCGGCCGGCTGACCTCCGCGAACTGAGAACCGCTCCGTCGCCGGCAAGGTCGTTCCGCTATGATCGCCCGCACATTGCCGCAGGCGATGTGCCCGCCTCAAGCCAGCAGGAACCATCGTGAACGCCCAGCCCGCACCCATCACCGCCCTCAACCACACGCTCGACAACGAGCCGCAGCAGATCACCGCGCCGCTGACCCATTCGGCCGCGTTCCTGGTGCTGACGGTGAAGGACGATGCGGCGTCGCTGGCGAAAGTGCGCGAGGTGCTGGCCAGTACCGATGACCTGATCAAGAACACCGCCATCCGCGAGATCGAGCGCACCTTCACCTGCAACGTGGCCATCGGCCACCGCGTGTGGGCGCCGCTGGTGGGCAGTACGCCGCCGCGCGAGTTGAAGCCGTTCCAGGAAGTGAAGGGTGCGACCCACACGGCGGTCTCCACGCCGGGCGACCTGCTGTACCACGTCCGTGCACGCACGATGGATCTGATCGTGGCCTTCGAGCGCAACCTGATGATGGCCTTCGGCGATGCGGTGGACGCGGTGGATGATGTGGCCGGTTTCCGCTACTTCGACGGCCGCGACCTGCTCGATTTCGTCGACGGCACGGCCAACCCCGAAGGCCTGTCACTGCCGGAGGCGACCATCGTCGGCGACGAGGACCCCGACCATGCCGGTGGCAGCTACGTGGTGGTGCAGAAGTACCTGCACAACCTCGATGCCTGGCGCACGCAGAAGACCGAGGCGCAGGAGGCGATCATCGGCCGCACCAAGCACGACAACATCGAGCTTGACGACGCACCGGCCGACGCGCAGAAGTCGCACAAGACGCTGTGCACCATCGAGGATGCCGACGGCGAGCACGAGATCCTGCGCGACAACATGCCCTTCGCCAATCCGGGGCGTGGCGAGTACGGCACCTACTTCATCGGCTACACGCGCCGGCTGTGGGTGATCGAGAAGATGCTGGAGCGGATGTTCATCGGCAACCCCGCGCCGCTGCATGACCGCATCCTCGATTTCTCCACCGCGACCACCGGCGTCACCTTCTTTGCGCCCTCGCGCAAAGTGCTGGCCGACCTGGGCGACTGATCACGCCGGGTGGGGCAGCCAGGTGGATCCACGCCATGCGTGGATGGATCAACCGGTTGCCCGGAACAGCCACGCATGGCGTGGCTCTACTGCGCCGCCATCTGCCTGTCATCTACGGCGCCGACCATGGCGCGTTGGGATGGACGTGGAGACGTGGGTGATGGCTTCTGCAGGAAACAAGCGCACCTCGCGCCGTGGCTGGCGCCCGTTGGCATGGTTGCTGGGCCTGTTGGCGCTGGGCAGCGCCAGCGTGTCCGCACAGGACGCACCTGCGCATTGGATGGCCTATGCCGCCTCCGTCAGCGGCGAGTTGCAGCAGCGTCTGCAGCAGGAGCAGGATCCGCACGCGCAGCGCCTGCTGGCTTGGCTGCAGGAGCATCCCGAAGCGCCGGCGCCGTTGGTGGTGAGTGTGTGGATCGCCGGCGATGGCGCCATCTCGAAACTGGAATTCGACAGCCTGGGTGATGCACAGGTCGATGCCGATCTGCGTGCGGCGCTGCAGGCCACGCCGTTGCCGGCGGCGCCGCCGAAGGACATGCGACAGCCACTGCGATTGGGGCTGACCCTTACCCAGTAGAGCCACGCCATGCCTGGCTGCCGGGCATCGGTAGACGCCAACCTTGGTTGGCGCTCACCTGCCGAGCAAGGTCGGCATCTACCAACGCAGCCACGCATGGCGTGGCTCTACTGCGCAGGTACTGCCTGCGGCTCGCGCGCGGCGGCGCGCCACGCCCGCAGCCCGAACAGTGCCAGGCCCAGGAAGAACACGTACAACGCAGCAGTCACGTGCAGCGATTTGAACAGATAGGCGCCCACGTAGACCACGTCCACCACGATCCACACCCACCAGCAGGCCGTGTGCCGGCGCGCCTGCCACCATTGCCCGACCAGGCTCAGTGCGGCCAGCATCGCGTCCAGCCACGGCAACGCTGCATCGGTGAAGGTGTGCATGCCGGCGCCAAGCGCCACGCCGCCACACAGGCCGATGGCCAGGTCGCGCAGCAGCGTGCCGCGCGCCAGCGGCACGATGCGGATGCTGCCTTCATCGGCGGCGTGCTGGCGCCAGTTGATCCAGCCGTAGACCAGGAATCCACCAAAGGCGACCTGCAGCAGCGTGTCCGAGTACAGCTTGGCTTCGGCGAACACCGCGCCGTACAGCGCGACCGACAGCAGGCCGACCGGCCACGCGGCCAACCGTCGCTTTGCCATCAGCCACACCCCGAGGATGCTGAAGAGCGCGGCAGTCCACTCGAGCGCGACGCCGCTCACAGCGCGAACGTCACCGACAGGCGCGCCTGTCGCGGCGCACCCGGGAACAGGTAGTAGTCACCGCCGCTGCTGCCGGTGTCGCGCCAGTAGAAGCGGTTGAACAGGTTGTCCACCGACAGGTTCCAGCTGACCGCACGGTCGTGCAGGCGGTGCTGGAAGCGCAGGCCGGCGTCGAACACCGAGTAGTCCGGTGCGCGCACACCGCCGTCGGCGCGGGCCACGTTGGAGGAGGCATAGCGCCAGCCACCGGTCACATCCAGGCCTTCAACGAACGGCAGCGCGTAGGCCAGGTGCACGCTGGCGCGCACCTTGGGCACGTTCACCAGCTGATGGCCTTCATAGGCCGGGGTGCCGGTGTCGCGTGCGCGCGCTTGCAGCACGCTGGCGCTGGCGACGATCTGCAGCGCGTCGGCCAGCTGGCCGTTGGCGGTCAGTTCCAGGCCGGTATGGGTCTGCTGGCCTTCTTCGACGAAGGTGTAGCCGACGTCGCTGCCGTCGGGCTTTGCGTACTGGTAGGGCTGGGAGGTGCGGAACACGGCCGCGCCCAGGGTGAGGGCGTCCACTGGCACGTACTTCACGCCCACTTCCAGCTGCCGCGACTGCATCGATGGCAGGAAGGTATCGGCGTTGGACGTCCAGAACGGTGCTTCCTGGCCCAGCGAAATGCCGCGCACGTAGCTGGCGTAGGCGTTGAGCTGGTCGGTGGCCTTCCACACCAGCGCGGTCTGCGGCAGGAAGCGCGACAGGCGGCTGTGGCGTTGCGGCGTGCCGCGCTTGTCGTAGGCGCGCTCGTCCAGGCGCACGAAGCGGCCGCCGGCCAGCCACTGCCAGTCATCGCCGAAGCTCATCCGGTCCAGCGCGAAGAACGCGGTCTGCCGGCTGTCCAGGCGCCGTGCCGATGCACCCGGCATCTTCGGCGAGGGCTCGAACACCGGCACCTGCACGTCGTGGATGTTGCTGGTACCGACGTACTCGTTGACGCTCGGGCGCTTGTCGATGGTGCGGCGGAAGTAGTCGGCGCCGATGCTCAGCTGGTGGCCGACGCTGCCGGTCTCGAAACTGCCGCGCAGTTCGGCACGGGCCTGCTGGTTGCGGCGGGTGTCATCCGGGCTGCGGTAGTCGTAGATGTCGTAGTCGCCGTTGGGGGCGAAATAGTTGCCCGGCATGCTGCCGTCTGCACACCCTGCGGTGTAGTAGCAGCCGTAGGCGAAGGCGACGTTGTCATCGATCACCGAGCGGCTGTGGCCGAACGAGACGCGCGACTGCCACGCATCGTTGAAGTCATAGGTGTGCAGCGCGGTGATGTTGGTGCTGGCAATGTCCACCGGCCGCTGCCACGGCTGGTAGCCGAGCAGGCGTTCGCGGTCGACGCCGCGCGGCAGGTCGCGCGCGCCCAGCAGCTGGAAGCCGGACACCGAGCGCTGCGCGCTGGTCTGGTAGTTGGCATCCACTTCCAGCTTGCCGTGTTCGCCGATCAGCCAGTCGGTGGCCAGCGAATAGAAGTTGCGGCGACCGTTGGCATGCTCGACGTAGGAATCACTGGCATCCCAGGCCGCGTTCAGGCGCACGCCGAAGCGCGGGGTCAGCCAGTGGCCGACATCCACGGCGGCATAGCGCGAGCCTTCCGAATCGGTGCCCAGGGTGACCGTGCGCACTTCCGCCGGGCGCTTGCCCACGTAGTTGATGATGCCACCGGGTGCCATCACGCCAGCCGCCAGGCCGGCTTCGCCCTTGAGGATCTGCACTTCCTGGATGTTCTCCAGCGCCAGGCGCTGCTCGCCGGCGATGGACATGCCGTTGAAGCGGTAGCCGGTGGCCGCATCCAGCGCGAAGCCGCGGATGGCGATGTTCTGGTAGTAGCCCACCGGCGCATAGGCATCGCCCAGCGAGGCATCATTGCTGGCCAGCTCGGACAGCGAACGCACCTGGCGGCGGTCGAGGTAGTCGCGCTCCAGCACGTTCACCGAGGCGGGGGTGTCCTTCCACGAGCCGCCGCCGAAGGCGTTGACGCGCGAGGTGTCGGTGGCCGGCTTGCCGGCCTGCACGCGCACCGCCGCCAGTTCGGTGGGCGAGGAGGGCGCATCAACGGCGTCGGTGCCTGCCTCGCTGGCGTACAGCGGCAGGGCGGCGCAGAGGGCAAGGGCGAGCAGGGTGGGGCGCAGGCAGCGGTTCATTCGATTCGTCTTCAGACAACAAGGGAGACGAAGCGACGGCGCGCAGGTGCACCGGCCCATGACGGGGGTGTGGCTGCGGCTCAAAGCTCCCTACGCCGGTGCAAACCGGATCAGGTTCCAAGGGACTCTCTCAGCCTGGCAGATCCAGGCACCCCCGCTTCAGGTGACCATTTCACTACAAATGGTACGGATTTGCGAGCTACCGCCCTTCAGCCGGGGTCAGATCCCTTTCCAGCGGAAAGGGATCTGACCCCGGCCGAGCGCATCATCGACGCATGGCGTCGATCTACTGAGCCCCCCGGGTGTTTGGTGGCTCGCGGCTCACGCGGCGGCGTGCAGGGCCGCCAGCAGGGCCTGGCCGGGGGCCGTGGCGAACCACGCCGGATGCCCGAGCATGAACGGCTGCCAGGCCACATCGGCGTTCGCGGTCGATCCGGTGACGCCCTCGAAATACTCCACTTCGGACAGAGCGAAGTCGAAATGCACCATCGGCAGCAGGTCGGCCAGCAGGTGCACGCGCGTGGGCGACAGCGGCAGCTCCTGCCGATAGCCGTCCAGCAGGGCCAGGGCGATGTCGATGCGAGCAGCATCGGTGCCGCGCTCCAGTTGCAGCCAGGCCACCGCGTTGCGTTCGATCGCGGTGGCCAGGTCGAACAGCGCGCTGGTGGGCGAGGCCAGGCCGAAATCGAGCACCGTGGTAATCGTGCCGTCGTCGTTCCACAGCAGGTTGGAAACGTGCCAGTCGTTGTGCGCCCACAGCCGCGGTTCGTCCTGCAGGCGCGCGGCCAGGCCGTGGTGCCACGGCAGCACATCGCGGCGCAGCTGTTCTTCCCAGGGAATGCGCGCCAGGTAGCGGGCCAACCCGGGGCGATTGCCGAGGTCGGCCTTCAGCGCGGCGATCGGGTCATCGGCGCGGATCAGGTCGTCGCGTGCCACCAGCAGATGGGTGCCGCGCTGCGGGGCGTGGTAGCTGGTGGCCGCGCGGTGCAGCGTGGCCAGCATTCTTCCTGCCTGGTGGGCCTGGGCGATGTCGGTCAGTGGTGACCATGACGGCAGCTCGCGATACAGGTCCTTGCCCGCGCCCACCGCATGCAGTTCGTAGGTCCACGGGCCGTGTTCGAGTGCGGTGCGGCCGTCGTTGCTGGCCAGCACCTGCACCACCGGCATGCCGGCAGTTGCCAGATGCGCGATGAAACGGTGTTCTTCTTCCAGGGTTTCAGCGCTGCGCACACTGTGGTGGTGGCGCTTGATGAAGACCGGACCGTGCGTGCCGTCGACGATGGCCGCGGCCGACAACGGACGCGGGCTGTGCCAGCGCAGCGTGCTGTCCGCGCCCAGCTGCGGATAGTGGCCACGCAGCCAGGTGATCTCCTGCGCGTCGATCACCGGCCAGTCGGCGACGACCTCGTCGTTGTTGAGGCCCTGCACGCGATGGGGGGAAGAAGTCATGCCACGGCCGCTGGTGAGTAAAGGAACATCCAAGGCTGCGCATTCAACGCCATGGACGCCACAGACGCAAACGGGCGGGTCATCGACCCGCCCGTCAGGGACGCCACGTGCGGCCTATGGCCGGCGCGCTTACCAGCCGCGATGGCGGCCGCGGTCGTGGTAGTAACGGTTGTCATGGCGCTCGCGCTGCCAGCGACGGTCATCGCGGCGGTCGTAGCCATAACCGCGGTTGTAGCCCCGGTCATAGCGGCGATCGTAGCGACGGTCATAGCGCCCGTCGTAGCGTCGATCATGGCGGTCGGAGGTGGTCAGGTTGCCGATGGCGCCGCCGGCAACCGCGCCGCCGACGGTGGCAGCCGGGTCGCCGTTGGAGATCAGGTGACCCGCCACGCCGCCGACGACGGCACCGACCACGGTGCGCTTGTCCTTCCTCGACATCGCGCTGGCATCACTGACCACGGCCACGCCGGCAAGAAGTGCCAGGGCCATCGCCAGACCACGGAAGCTGAGTGCGGAAGTGCTGAGCATGTTGGGTTCTCCTGTGAGGTGCATGCCACGGTGGGCAGGGAGGGCGCTGGGCGCCCCGGCTGCCGTAGGGACCACGCTGGTGCCCGGACATTGCCGGAACATTGCGCGCGATCCCCGTGCGGCTTGCGCATTCATCTAGCGTCAGGCGGCATGAAGCGAGGCTGAAAGCGCGGCGGCCGCTCAGCTGCCAGAAAGGAAAAGGGCCGCAGTACGCGGCCCTTCCCCTGGCTTCCCCTGCCTGGCCTGGCTCAGTGGCCCATGGCGCGCTGGGCCTGCTTCACCTGCTCCTGCTGGGCGTCCTGCTGCTGCAGGACATTCGGTGCACCGTGCACCGCACCACTGCTGAGTGCCATGCTCTGCTCGCTGGCCGCACGGGTGTCCACCGCCGCGCGGCAGGCAGCCGGGTCACCGGCGGTGCCCTGTACGGCAAACATGCGCTCGCCGTTGGTGCTGGGCACCACCGAATCGATGCGCTGCATGCCGCTGGCCTGTGCTTCCTTGGTCAGCGCAGCGGCGGCGGCCTCCAGTGCATGGCGGTCCTTGAAGGTGCCTGCCGGCAGGCCTTCCATGCCCTTCACGGCCTGGTTGTACATCGGGTTCTGCGGATGGCGCTCGTCATTGAGCAGTGGGCGCTCGCGCGCGTCCTTGATCGCATCCAGCGTCTTCGGGCCGATGATGCCGTCCACTGCCAGACCGTTGTCCTTCTGCAGCTGGCGCACGGCAGCCTCGGTGTTGCGACCGAACTTTCCATCCTCCACCAGCGGCTTGCCGTCGGCACCCACATACCCCAGGTGGCCCAGCTGTTCCTGCGCCCTGCGCACATCCTCGCCGTGCGCACCCTGCTTATGCAGTTCGTTGCTGGCCTGCGGCTTTTCCTGCGGGGACGGCTTCGGTTCGGCGGCGCCCTTGGCCTGCGCCTGCTCGTGCGCCTGGCTGCGGTTTTCCAGCAGATCGCGTGCCTGGTGCAGCGGATCGGAGGCGAACAGCTTCCAGTTCGGGTGGTCCTTTACCTGCTTGAGGTAATCCTCCACCGGCATGGTATGCACGCCCAGCTTGCCGGTGGACTGGCTGATCAGCAGCTTGTCGGTGTTCGGGTCACGCACCACCATCACGATGTGGTCGATGCCTTTCCAGTACTCGTGCTTGGTATTGGCCGTGTCCAGGCCGATCACCATGCCTTCCTTCAGCGCACCCGGCTTGAGGATGTCGTCGCGCTTGAGCAGCACGCCCGAGTCCTTGTAGGCCTGCTCCACGATGCTGCCCGAACCGGCGAAGCCCAGCTTGATCTTGTCGGCATCGGCGAACACCGCGTGGCCGGCCTTCTGGTTGATCTCATCCTGGGTCTTGTTGAGCAGCGTGCCCACCCAGCCCGAGCAGTCGATGTAACCCTGGGCGACGTTCTTGCCGGACACGCCGGGAACCTGCAGGCGATGCCCTTCGATGTTGATCGCGTACTTGACGTGGTCGTACTTCACGCCGGCGTTGTAGGCCGCATCCAGCGAAATGCCGGGTGCGTCGGGCTTGGCGGCAGCAGCCGTGGCGGTAGCGGCGATGGTTGCGGCACCGGCGGCGGCAGCGGCCTGCGCGGCGGGGGCCGCGGTCTGTGCCGGTGCGGCCTGCACCGGTGCCGGACGCGCCTGGGCTTCGGTGATCGGCGCGATGTTCTTTTCCGGGATGCTGATCGCGTCGTACTTGCGGTCGTAGTACTGGGCGAAGGTGCTGGCCAGGTCACGATCATTCATCGTGCGCATCTCGGCGCGCGTATGCCCGGTCAGCGCTTCCACGTCACTGCCGATCTGGCCCATGATGCGCGGGCGCATGTTGATCGGATCGCCGTGGCCGTCGCGCACCACGCCGAACGTGCCGGTGGCGATCGCGGTCTGGATCGAACCGTAGCCGGCCGCACCCTGCTGGTGTGCCAGATACAGGTCAAGGCCGCTCGGCTTGTCATCACCGGACAGGTAGGGATGGCCGGTGCGCTCATGGCGCTTTTCCATGTCCACCAGGTTGCGCTTGAACATCTCCGCTGCCGCTTCGGTGTTGCGGGTCGGGTCGTACTCGTGGCCGGTCAGGCCGTACTGCCTGGCCGACGATGGCAGGAACTGGAACAGGCCCTTGGCATCGGTCTTGTCGTTGTGCGCGCGCTCGTTGAAGCGGCCACCGGTCTCGATGTGGGCAAAGCGCAGGAAGTCCTCGCTGGCGATGCCCTTGCGCTGTGCCACCTGCTCGATGATGTCGAGAACTTCCTTTTTGCTGTAGTCACGTTGTGCCATGACACTTCCTCTGGGGTTGATGGAGCGGCCTTTGCCGCGATACGCCAACCGGACTCATCCGTGAGTCTTCAACATGTCGGTCAACAGGTGCTGCGGGGTGGTGCGTCTTACTTCTCTACGTAGGCCTTGCGGGCGGCGTCGTAGTGGTACTGGCGTGCATCGGCCGCACCCAGCGCACGGGTCTGGCCCGGGCCGGAAATGGTGGTGCCGGTGGCTGTGACGGTGATGGTGGGCAGGTCGCTGCCGGCGACGGCGCTGAAGGCCAGTACGCCCCGGTTGCTGACGCACGGCATCACCTGGCCCTCGTCGCAGGCGGCCGAATTGTCTTCGCCGGTGATCACCGTGCCCGCGCTGGCCCAGACCTGGCCGTCTTCGGACTTCTCGTAGTCCGGGTTGAATACCAGCACGGTGTAGCCTTCGATGCTGGTACCGGTGGCGAAGGTGCTGGTCGGCACCGCCAGCACCAGCTTGCCGGCCGGAGTGCGGTACTCCAGCGGCTTGCGCTTGCTGTCGATGTCCGGCGCGGTGCCATAGGCGCCGACGGTGCCGACCCACGGTTCGGCGCCCTTGAACACCCAGGGGCGATCCGGCTTGTCGCCGGTCAGGGTGAAGGTGGCCTCGGTCAGGGTGACCTGGCTGTCCGGACCGGCTTCGTCTTCGCCGGGCTTGCCGTACTTCTGCGGTGTGTTCCAGGCAAAGCCGGTGTAATAGCGGGTGCCGGCCAGTTCGAAGGCATGGCCGAACCAGAAGGTGGCGACACTGCCATTGGCTACTTCATACGAAACGGCGCCATCGCCGTCGACGTCGTAGATGAAATACAGCACGCTGCCGGCATCGGGGGGCGTGGCGGTGGCCGTGGTGGCGGGTGTGGCGGAGCTCTGCATCGGGGCAACATCCTGTCGTGGCGCGGTGGCGCCCTGTGGTGACGCGGTCGAAGGCGAGGGGGTGCAGGCGCCGGCAAGCAGCGCAACGAGCAGGCCGGCGAACGTCGCACACAGGCGTGGGCGGACACGGGCCAAGCGGGATTCCGGAAGGATCTTCATGCACCTCTCCATGGTTTGCGGGCGTCGGGCAGGAAGGCCAACGCAGAACACGCCCCGCCCTCGAGGAGGGGGAACGTCGTGATGAGCCGGTCGATTCCTTCGACCTCGCATAGGAGAACCCATCGACGCGGATGATGGCACAGTTGCGACGGCGATCACAGGGGGCAGGGAGTCGCCTCCCGCCAGGGAACTACGAACGGTGTCTCAGATCCTGCCGTCGCGCAGGTAGTCGAACAGCTCCGCGTCGCCCTTCAGCCCGAGTTTGAGCATGGCGTCACCCTTCTGGCGGCTGATGGTGCTGACGCTCTTGTGCAGCTGCAGCGATATTTCCTTGACCGTCATGCCGGTGCCGAGCAGCCGCAGCACCTCCACTTCGCGCGGCGACAACGGCTTACCGTCACCCTCGCGCATGCGCCAGCTGCCCGCTTCCTCCACCCGCTCGCGCAGGCTGCGGCTGATGTAGGACTGGCCGCGATAGACCGCCTGGATGGCCTGCGGCAGTTCATCCATCGACGAACTCTTGTCGACCAGGCCGAGCACGCCGCTGTCGAGCACCATGCGCAGGATCGCCAGGTTGTTGGAGACACTGAGCATGAGTACCGGCAGGTCGGGATGGCGGCGGCGGATCATGCCGATCATGGCGAAGCCATCGGCCTGGGGACTGCCGGGCATCGAATAGTCGGTGACCAGCAGGTCACAGGGTTGGGTGGTCAGCAGGGTCATCAGGGCCTGGGCGTTGTCGGCCTCGCCAACGACTCGGCCAACGCCGCTGGACTCGATGACGGCGCGGGTACCGATGCGGACCACGGGGTGATCGTCTGCGATGATGATGCGCAAGGTCATGCTCTAGTATGGCCACTGGCACGCCGGACCGCGACCGTCGCGGTCCCTGGCAGGACTTCCAGGAGATCGTTGCAGATGCGCAGCTGGGCGGCTCGTGGACTGATCCTGTTGACCGCCTTGCTGGCGCTGCCGGCGCTGGCCCAGCCGACGTCCACGCCGGGACCGTTGCCGCTCAGCCCGCCACAGCGCGAGTACCTGGCCGCACATCCTGTTGTCGTTGTTGGACAGTATGACAGTGGCTGGCCTCCTTTTGAGTCGATCCAGGACGGGAAGCAGATGGGGCTCGGCCCGGACTACCTGACGCTTCTGGCCCGGCAGCTGGGCCTGAAGGTGGAAACGCGCCGTTTTGCGGACTGGCCCTCTGTGCTGGATGCGGCATGTCGTGGCGAGATTGACGTGGTGATGAACATCGCCCTCAGCGCCGAGCGTACCCGTTGCATGGTCTACACCGCTGCCTATGCCGAAGCACCATTGGCCCTGGTCGGGCGTCCACAGGACCTGCGTGCCTCGGAGGCACCTGACCTGGACGGGCTGCGCGTGGTCGTCGAACAGGACTTCATGACCGGACCGCAGGTGCGTGCGCGGTTCCCCCGGGCACGACAACTTGTCGCAGACAACACGCTGACGGCCTTGCGTATGGTCAGAGACGACAAAGCCGACATTTTCATCGGCAATGCCTACGTGGCAACGGAACTGATCGCCGCCAACGGGTTGAAGGGTGTGGCGTTGCTGCGGCCCAGCGATCTGCCGCCGGAGCAGTTGCATTTCGGTGTGCCCAACAGCAAACAGCCGTTGTCCGAAGCACTGGATCTGGCGCTTGCCGCTGTCAACGAGACCCAGCGCGACGCCCTCGTGCAGCGCTGGCTGCGGGCGCCGCAATGGTCGGCATCGGCGCAGTTGGCGCTGAGCCAGGCAGAGAAACGGGTGCTGCAGCAGCCATTGAAGATCGGCTTTGCGCCCAACGCGGCTCCCCTGTCGTTCGCCGACAGGAATGGCAAGCCCAGTGGCCTGACCAACGAGTACCTGCAGCGCCTGCTGCAGGCCGGCGCCAACCTGCAGGTGGAAAACAGCCATGACTGGTACGAGGTGCGCGAGAAGGCGCGTCGCGGGGAACTGCAGGCGGTGATCGGCATTCCTGCCGATTCGAGCTATCTCGGGCCGGAATGGGTGTTCAGCCAACCCTTCATCACCGTGCCCAACGTGATCGTCACCCGCACTGACAGCCCGTCGATGCTGGGGCTGTCGGACCTGGACGGCAAGCGCGTGCTGTTGTCCGATCCGGAGCGCATCCGTGGCTACGTGCAGCATCAGGCACCGTCGGCGAAGATCGTCGCCGCGCGCAGCGCCGAGCAGGCCCTGCAACGCCTGGCTGATGGCGAGGCCGATGCCTACGTGGGCAACCTGGCGCTGGTCGACCAGCTGCTGCGCAACCGTTTCCCTGGGCGCCTGCAACTGGCCGCGCCTGCCGGGTTCAACGACCAGCTGGCGCTGGCGGTGGAGCGCCGCCATGCGGCATTGGCCACCACCTTCGACCGCCTGCTGCTGCAGATGGGGCCGCGGCGGCGCGAGGCCCTGCGCGGCGATTGGCTGTCGGTGGAATACCACGATGGGGTGGACTGGCGCACCCTGCTGCGCTGGGGCCTTCCGCTGATGCTGGTGCTGACCACTGCTGTGGCAGTGCATGGGCTGGGGCACTGGCGGTTGCGCCGCGAAGTGGCCGGCCGTCGCGAGCTGGAGCAGCGTCTGGCCGAGGTGACCGACAACCTGCCTGCCATCGTCTACCAGGCCCGCCGCGAAGCGGACGGCACCTTGAGCTTCCCCTTCATTGCCGGCGATGTGCAGTCGATGTTCGGCATCAGCCGGCAGCAGGCGGAGTCGGACGGGCAGGCGCTGCTGGCATGCATCGATGCCGACGACCGCGCAAAGGTGCTGCGTGCGATGGAGCTGGCGGCGCGCAATTTCGCCCCGCTGTCCTTCGAGTTCCGTATCCATCGCGACGGAAGTGCGCCCTGCTGGGTGCGCAGCCAGGCGCACCCGTACTCAACCGAAGCCGGCGCGGTAACCTGGAGTGGTTACTGGGTGGACGTGAGCCAGGCGCGTGCGCAGGCCGACGCGCTGGCCGCGGCGATGGTCGAAGCCGAGCAGGCTGCAGCAGCGAAATCGCGCTTCCTGGCCACCATGAGCCATGAAATCCGCACGCCGATGAGCGGTGTGCTGGGCATGCTGGAAGTGCTGGCGCATTCGCCGCTGGACGCTGAACAGCAACGCATCCTCGGCGTGATCGAAGACTCGGCGCAGATGCTGCGGCAGATCCTGGACGACATCCTCGACTATTCGCGGATGGAAGCGGGTGCGCTGCGCCTGGAGCCGGTGCCGCTGCCGGTGCGGCCACTGCTGGAGGGTGTGCATCGATTGTTGTTGCCGCAGGCCACGGCGCGGGGCCTGGACCTGCAGCTGGACATCGACGAACAGCTGGCACAGGCCCATGAAGTGGATGGCGTGCGCCTGCGCCAGATCGTGTTCAACCTGCTCAGCAATGCCATCAAGTTCACCGTGAAGGGCTCGGTGCGGCTGCAGCTGGAAGTGTTGGGCCCTACTGCCGAGGATGGCAGCCAGCCGCTGCGCCTGAGCGTCACCGACACCGGCATCGGCATCGCGCCGGAGCAGCTGCCGACCCTGTTCGAAGCCTTCACCCAGGCCGGTGCTTACATCCAGCGCGACCATGGGGGCACCGGGCTGGGCCTGAGCATCTGCCGGCGCCTGGTGCAGAAGATGGACGGCGAACTGAAGCTGGAAAGCACGCTGGGCGAAGGGACGCGGGTGGAGGTGCTGCTGTCGCTGGTGGAAGCGCGCAGCGAGGATGTGATCGCGCTGCAGGCCGAGCACCAGCAGATCGCGCTGCTGCCCCCAGATCTGCGCCAGGCCCGGGTGATGATCATTGAAGACCATCCCACCAACCAGGTGATGATGGCCTGGCGCCTGCAGCAGCTGGGCGTGCCGCATGTGCTGGTCGATGACGGGCAGCAGGCACTGGACCGGCTGGCGGAGGAATCCTTCGATCTGGTCATTACCGACTGCCGCATGCCGGTGCTGGATGGATTTGGTTTCACCCGCCTGCTGCGCGAGCGCGAGGGGCGCAACGGCCAGCCGCGGATGCCGGTGCTGGCGCTGACCGCCAGCGTGCTTGACGATGACGCACGCCGCTGCCGCGAAGCCGGCATGGACGACGTGCTGGCCAAGCCGTTGTCGCTGGCGACGCTGCGGCAGGCACTGCTGCGCTGGTTGCCGCGCGCCGAGGGTGCTGAAGATGACCAGGCCGCGGTGGACAGCGACGATGAGCCCGAGGGCGACGAGGGGCTACCCGACCTGGCGACCCTGCAACGGCGCTTCGGTTCGCGCGAGATCGCCCGGCAGCTGCACGACAGCCTGGTGAAGGCCAGCAACGAGGACATCGCGGCCCTGCAGCGCGCGCTGCACGAAGGCGACCGGGTGACGGCCGCGCTGCACCTGCATCGGCAGGCCGGTGCGCTGGGGGCGGTGGGGGCACGCGGCCTGGCCGATCGCGCCAACGCGCTGGTGGAACGGTTGCAGGCCGCGGGCGATGCAGAGGTCGCATCGGCGGTTGCCGACGCCGGGCAGTTCGTGGCGCATCTGCAGCACCAGCTGCAGCGCCTGGCTCACTGAGCCGCGTGCTCCTGCAGGTAAGCGATCACCAGCGCGCGACGCTCGGCGCTCGGGAAGGCGTTGTACATGCGCGTGCCGGGTACCAGATGGGTGGGCGACTGCAGGAAGGTGTCCAGGGTCTGCGCACTCCACACGAAGTCGGCGCGGCGCATGCCCTGCGAGTAGCCGTAGTCGGGCAGGCTGCCCGCACGACGGCCGATCACCCCATGCAGGTTGGGACCGAAGCGGTGGATGCCGCCTGCATTGACGGTATGACAGCCCGCGCACAGTTCGAACGCGCGCTGCATCGCCTGCTGGCGCGCCTGTTCGGGCGTGCTGGGCGCAGCGGGCGGTCGTTGGCACGCACTGGCGACCAGGATCGTGGCAACAGCGGGAAGCAGGCGAAGGGCACGCATGGGCGAGCAGGATAACGGGCGCACGCGCCGTGGGGCTGCGACCGGCCGTCGCAGCCCCATGGCCGGTCACATGCCGGAGTAGTTCGGTCCGCCGCCGCCCTGCGGGGTCACCCAGACGATGTTCTGGGTCGGATCCTTGATGTCGCAGGTCTTGCAGTGCACGCAGTTCTGCGCGTTGATCTGCAGCCGCGCATCGTTGCCGTCGCCGACGAACTCGTACACGCCCGCCGGGCAGTAGCGCGCTTCCGGACCGGCGTACTCGGCCAGGTTCACCTTCACCGGGATGCTCGCATCCTTCAGCGTCAGGTGGCTGGGCTGGTTCTCGTCGTGGTTGGTGCTGCTGAGGAACACCGAGCTGAGGCGGTCGAAGGTCAGCACGCCATCGGGCTTGGGATAGGCAATGCGCGCGTGCTTGGATGCCGGCTCCAGGCAGGCGTGGTCCGGGATGCTGTGGCGCAGGGTCCACGGCGGGTTGCGCACGCCCAGCTTCGGCAGCAGCCACTGCTCGATACCGGTCATCAGCGTGGCCACGGTCTGGCCCTTCTTGAACCACTGCTTGAAGTTCTTGGACAGCTTCAGTTCGTCGTGCAGCCAGCTGGTTTCAAAGGCGGCCGGGTAGGCACTGAGCTCATCGTGCTGGCGATCGGCCACCAGCGCGTCGAAGGCGGCATCGGCGCACAGCATGCCGGTCTTGATCGCGGCGTGGCTGCCCTTGATGCGGCTGACGTTGAGGTAGCCGGCTTCGCAGCCGACCAGTGCACCGCCGGGGAACACGGTCCTGGGCAGCGACATCAGGCCGCCCGCAGTGATCGCACGCGCGCCGTAGCCGATGCGGGTGCCGCCTTCCAGATGCCTGCGGATCGACGGATGGGTCTTGAAGCGCTGGAATTCCTCGAACGGGCTCAGCCAGGGGTTCTTGTAGTCCAGGCCGACCACGTAGCCGATGGCGACCTTGCCGCCGTCGGCGTGGTACAGGAAGGCACCGCCGTAGGTGTCGGTATCCAGCGGCCAGCCGGCGGCGTGCACCACCAGGCCTGGCTCATGCTTGGCCGGGTCGATCTGCCACAGTTCCTTGATGCCGATGCCGTAGGCCTGCGGATCCTTGCCTTCGTCCAGCTTGAAACGGCTGATCAGCTGGCGGCCGAGGTGGCCGCGCGCGCCTTCGGCGAACACCGTGTACTTCGCATGCAGGGCCATGCCGCGCTCGAAGGCCGGACCAATCGTGCCGTCCTTTTCGATGCCCATGTCGCCGGTGGCCACGCCGATCACCGCGCCGTCATCGCCGTACAGCACTTCGGCGGCGGCGAAGCCGGGGAAGATCGCCACTTCCAGCGCCTCGGCCTGCTGCGCCAGCCAGCGGGTGACTTCGCCCAGGCTGATGATGTAGTTGCCTTCGTTGTGGAAGCACTCGGGCAACAGCGCGTGCGGGGTGGTGCGCGCGCCGGTCTCGCTGAGGAACAGGAACTCGTCGCGGGTGACCTTCTGCTTCAGCGGTGCGCCGCGCTCGGCCCAGTCCGGGAACAGTTCGGTCAGCGCGCGCGGGTCCATCACCGCGCCGGACAGCACGTGCGCGCCGGGTTCGGAGCCCTTCTCCAGCACGCATACCGACAGTTCGCGGCCGGCGTCGATCGCACGTTGGCGCAGGCGGATCGCGGTGGCCAGGCCGGCCGGGCCGGCACCGACGACGACCACGTCGAATTCCATGACTTCACGCGGGGGCAGGGCGTTGGCTTCAGCACTCATCGATTGCATGACTCGTGGGTAGTGCCGGCATCGGGGCCACCGGCGGTTGCCTGGGAATCGCGCGTGCAGCCACGGGCGAAACGGTTGTTTGAATGTGTCAGGGTACCGGGACGGGCGTGATCGAGCTAGATCGCCGATGTTCACATCGCAATTGCTGCAATGCAGCGTAATGCGCGTGGTCTGGCAGGTGCCAAGCTTGGTTGGCGTGAGCGGAAACACCAGCGCCGACCAGGGTCGGCCTCTACCCGCACACCAACGCCGCCCGGATGGCCGACAATGGCGGCAGTCCCGACTGCGTGTGAGTGCCATGGCTTTGGATCCGTACGACCTGTTCGATGTCCGTTCCCTGCTCAGCGAGGAAGAGCGCGCGGTACAGGAGAGCGTGGCCCGCTTCACCAACGAGCGCGTGCTGCCGATCATCGGTGATGCCTTCGACCAGGCACGGTTCCCGTCGGAACTGGTGCCGGAGATCGCCGCGCTTGGGCTGCTCGGCGCCACGCTGCCGGCCGAGTACGGCGGCGGCGACCTTGGCGCGGTCAGTTACGGGCTGATCTGCCAGGAGCTGGAGCGCGGCGATTCGGGCCTGCGCAGCTTCGTGTCGGTGCAGAGCTCGCTGTGCATGTACCCGATCTTTGCCTACGGCAGCGAAGAACAGCGGCGGCAATGGCTGCCGGCGATGGCGCGCGGCGAATTGATCGGCTGCTTCGGCCTGACCGAGGCACACGGCGGTTCCGACCCGGCCAGCATGAAGACCCGCGCGGTGCGCGATGGCAGCGACTGGCGCATCAACGGCAGCAAGATGTGGATCACCAGCGGACCGGTGGCCGACCTGGCCATCGTCTGGGCACAGACCGAAGACGGCATCCAGGGCTTCGTGCTGGAGAAGGGCATGCCCGGCTTCACCACGCAGGAGATCAAGCACAAGATGAGCCTGCGCGCGTCGCTGACCGGCGCGCTGTTCTTCGACGACGTGCGCGTGCCCGACAGCCACCGCCTGCCGAACGTGAAGGGGCTGAAGGGGCCGCTGGGCTGCCTGACCCAGGCGCGTTTCGGCATCAGCTGGGGCCCGATCGGCTCGGCCATCGCCTGCCTGGATGAAGCGCTGGGGTATGCCAAGGAGCGCGTGCTGTTCGGCCGTCCGCTGGCTGCCACGCAGAGCGCGCAGATCAAGCTGGCCGACATGGCCCGGCGCATCACCATGGCGCAGCTGCTGGCGTTGCAGCTGGGCCGACTGAAGGAAGCCGGGCAGGTGCAACCGCAGCAGGTCAGCCTGGCCAAGTGGAACAACTGCCGCATGGCCATCGACATCGCCCGCGAGTGTCGCGATCTGCTGGGTGGGGCCGGTATCACCACCGAGCACGTGGCGATCCGCCATGCGCTGAACCTGGAATCGGTGATCACCTATGAAGGCACCGAGACCGTGCACCAGCTGGTGATCGGCCGCGAGCTGACCGGCATCAACGCGTTCTGAGCGGGGCGGGGAACACAGCCATCCACGCATGGCGTGGATCTACTGAGCGGCTGTTGGGTCCGTCTTGAAGCGAGCCGAGGACCGCAGGTCCGGCGGGGGCGAAGAGGCGCGGGTGTCTGAGCGCAGCGAGTTCCGCGCCGTCCCCCGGCGGGCCGAGGAGCGCAGGGTACCGGTGCGCAGCACCGGCTCGCGGATGGCGGCGCGTTTCTTTTGGTTACTTTTCTTTCCGCGCGGAAAGAAAAGTAACGCCCATGAACGCATGCGCCCGCCACAGCAATCAGGCGGAAGAGAGACGCGTGGCGTTACGCCCCGCCGGCAAACCCATGCTGGCGCCACGCCTCGTACATCACCACCGCAACGGTGTTGGACAGGTTGAGGCTACGGTTGTCCGGCCGCATCGGCAGGCGCAGCCGGCGACCATCGGGCAGGGCATCCAGTACGTCCTGCGGCAGGCCACGACTTTCCGGGCCGAACAGGAATGCATCACCGTCGTCGAACGCCACGCTGTCATAGCGGACGCTGGCACGCGTACTCAGGGCGAACAACCGCTTCGGTGCGATCCGCGCCAGCGCAGTGTCCAGGTCCGGATGCACCTGCAGGCGCGAGTACTCGTGGTAGTCCAGGCCGGCGCGCTTGAGCTGCTTGTCTTCCAGTGCGAAGCCGAGCGGCTCGACGAGGTGCAGCTGCGCGCCGGTGTTGGCGCAGAGCCGGATCACATTGCCGGTGTTGGGCGGGATTTCCGGTTGGAACAGGATCACGTGGAACTGGGGCGCGGCATTCATCGGCGCAGTGTACCTGCGACGGCGGCCGCCTTTACGACGCACGCCCCGCGCGGGGCAGGGCGGACGTCGCTTACGGGCGCAGCAGGACCTGGGCGGTTTCGGCAGCGAAGGCCTGCAGCTGGGCGGCGCTCGGACGCACCTGCAGGGCCGGCAGGTTGACGATCACCTGGTTGGCGACGCTGGTGGCGGCCGCTGCCAGGGTGGCGGCGTAGCGCTGGGCTTCCTGCTCGGCAGCCAGGGCGACACGCTGCTCCAGGCTCGGGCGCACTTCAACCGAGGCCAGGGTGGTGATCGGCAGCGCGGCGGCGACCGGGCTGGCGATGAAGCCGTCGCGCTCGGCCAGCTGGTCGACGCTGGGGCGCACTTCGACAGTGGCCAGGGTCGGGATGCCGCTGGCCTGTTCCCAGGCCTGCTGGACCAGCTGGTCGGCGGCCGGGCGGACCTGCACGGTGGACAGGGTCTTGATGGATTCGGAGGCCTGCACCGACGAAACAACCGCGGTGCCGGCGATCAGGGCGATGGCGATGGCAATGGTCTTGGCGTTCATGACGGGGCCTGTTTAGTGTTGGTGAGCAGTGGTGTGGTAGTAAGGTAGAACACCAGTTCTGGGGATGCAAGCAGAATTTTCGATTTCCTGCTGTTGTTCAGTCTTCAGTCAGCTTTTGTCTGAAGCCCTTCCTGGCGCAGGAAGTACAAAGCAATCCCCGTGCCAACTTTTAGTCGTTGATCCATAAGGGTTTTATGGCTCTCCGAAAGTGTCCGCAGGGCGGACACCTGTCCATTCGGGGGGCTGCGGACACTGTCCGGACGTGAATCAGCGCCGTTCGTGACCCGGGAACGGCCAATCACGAAGGCCGAGGGGGCCGATCACCCCCAGTGACTGGTGGCCGATACCGGTGGCTGCACGCCCGCGCTAGGATCGGGATTCACCTTCGTGACCAAGGACCTGGATATGTCGCTCACCCTGCGCCCGCGCGCCGCGCTGCTCGCTGTTGCCCTCAGTACTGCCCTCGGCACGCTCGCGCCGACCTACGCGCTGGCGGCCAAGCCGGCCGCGACCAGCAAGGTCGATATCCCGTTCGAGCAGTTCACCCTGCCCAACGGCCTGCGCGTGGTGGTGCATACCGATCGCAAGGCACCGATCGTTGCGGTCAACATCTGGTACCACGTCGGCAGCAAGGACGAGCCCGCCGGTCGCACCGGCTTCGCGCATCTGTTTGAACACCTGATGTTCCAGAGCAGCGAGAACCACGACGGCGAGTACTTCGAACCCTTCAAGCAGGTGGGTGCGACCGGCCAGAACGGCACCACCAATACCGACCGCACCAACTATTTCGAGAACGTGCCGACCACCGCGCTGGACATGGCCTTGTGGATGGAATCGGACCGCATGGGCCATCTGGTGGGTGCGATCGACCAGGCTGCGCTCGACGAACAGCGTGGCGTGGTGCAGAACGAGAAGCGCCAGGGCGAAAACCAGCCCTATGGCCAGGTGTGGGAACAGCTCAACCGCGCGCTGTATCCGGTGGGCCACCCGTACCACCACAGCGTGATCGGCTCGATGAACGATCTCAACGCCGCCTCGCTGGACGACGTCAAGACCTGGTTCCGCACCTGGTACGGCCCGAACAACGCGGTACTGGTGCTGGCCGGTGACATTGATCTGGCCACCGCCAAGGAAAAAGCCGCCAGGTACTTCGGCAGCATCCCGGCCGGCCCGACCATGGCGCAGCCGAAGGTGGACGTGGCCAAGCGGCCGGCCGACACCCGCGAGGTGATGACCGACAAGGTGCCGCAGGCACGCATCTACCGCGCCTGGAACGTGGCGCAGGTCGGCACCACCGACGTCGACCAGCTGCAGCTGCTGGCCTATGTGCTCGGCGGCGCCAAGTCTTCGCGCCTGAGCCAGCGCCTGCAGCACCAGGACAAGCTGGTGGACAACATCAGCGCCGGCGCCTACGCCTCGCAGCTGGGTTCCAACTTCATGGTGATGGCCACGGTGAAGCAGGGCCAGGATCCGGCCAAGGTCGAAAAGATCATCGATGAGGAAATCGAGCGCCTGCTCAAGGAGGGCCCGACCGCCGAAGAACTGGCACGCGCCAAGACCGGCTCGCGCGCGGCGTTCATCCGCGGCATCGAGCGCATCGGTGGCTTCGGTGGCAAGGCCGATGCGCTGGCCGAGTGCACGGTCTACACCGGCGACCCGGGCTGCTTCCGCACCTCGCTGGCCAACATCGACAAGGCCACCGCTGCCGACCTCAAGCGCCTGGGCGCGCAGTGGCTGGACAAGGGCAGCCACACCCTGGTGGTCGAGCCGGGTGAACGCGTGGCGCTGAAGGAAGATCCCACGCAGGCGCCGAAGCCGTTCACCGTGCCGGCGGTCGACAGCCGGTACAGCACCCTGCCCGAGCAGGTGGACCGCAAGGCAGGCGTGCCGCAGACCCGCGAGTTCCCGCAGCTGAAGTTCCCGGCCCTGCAGCGCGCCACGCTGAAGAACGGCACCCAGGTGGTGCTGGCCGAGCGCCACGAGATTCCGGTGGTGCAGTTCAGCTACCAGTTCCCGGGTGGCTTCACCGCCGACCAGGGCCGCAAGCCGGGCACCGCCAACTTCACCATGAACCTGATGACCGAAGGCGCCGGCAAGCTCGGCTCGCTGGCCTTCGCCGATGCAGCCGATGCGCTGGGTGCCAGCCTGGACGCCGGTGCCGGCCTGGATTCGGTGACCGTCGACATGTCGGCCCTGAAGGAGAACCTGGTGCCATCGCTGGCCCTGTACCGCGATCTGCTGCGCGAGCCGCGCTTCGAGCAGAGCGAGATCGACCGGGTCAAGGCGACCTGGATCGCTGGCATCCAGCAGGAGAAGGTCAACCCGAACGCAGTGGCCATGCGCGTGCTGCCGCCGCTGCTGTACGGCAAGGGCCACCCGTACGCGATCCCGTTCACCGGCAGCGGTGACGAGGCGGCGATCCGCACCCTGGGCCGCGAGGACCTGGTCGACTTCCACCGCGACTGGCTGCGCCCGCAGGACGGCACCCTGATCGTGGTTGGCGATACCACCCTGGCCGAGATCGTGCCGCTGCTGGACAAGCAGCTGGGCGACTGGAAGGCCACCGGTGATGCGCCGACGATCAAGGCCACCACTGCGGTGGCGCTGCCGAAGAGCCCGCGCGTGTTCCTGATCGACCAGCCGGGCGCGGTGCAGGCCAACCTGTTCGCCGGCCAGGTCGTGCCGCCGTCCAGCGACGCCAGCTCGACCCGCTTCGACATCGCCAACGGCGTGATCGGTGGTGACTTCACTTCGCGCCTGAACATGAACCTGCGCGAGGACAAGCACTGGTCCTACGGCGCCCGCACCAGCGCCAGCAACACCGTGGGCCAGCGCCCGTGGATGGCGATGGCACCGGTGCAGATCGACAAGACCGGCCCGGCCATGGCGGAAATGCGCAAGGAGATCGCCGAGTTCGCCAACGGCAGCAAGCCGGCGACCGACGCGGAAGTGGCGCGCATCCGCAACATCCAGACGCTGAGCCTGCCCGGCGCCTACGAGACCGCCAGCGCGGTGGCCTCGACCATCGGCACGATCGTGCAGTTCAAGCGTCCGGACGACTACGTGCTGCGCCGCAAGGCCGAGATCGAAGCGATGACCCCGGCACAGGTGCAGCAGGCGGCTGCGGAGATCAAGCCGCAGGCGCTGACCTGGGTGGTGGTGGGTGACCTCAAGCAGACCGAAGCGGCCGTGCGCGCCTTGAACCTGGGCGAAGTGACCGTGATCGATGCCGAAGGCAACCCGGTCAAGAAGTAAGGGATGTGCCTGCCCGCTCCGGCGGGCAGGCACCTGCCGGTAGCGCCGGGCCGTGCCCGGCGAGCGCGCAGCGCGGCATCTGGACGCCTTCGAAGAACCGCCGGGCATGGCCCGGCGCCACCGCAGCCTTCTTCGGCTATCCCTGATTCAGACGGTTCAGGCACACTCCTGACATTCCCTTCCAGGATCCTGCCCATGCGCGTTCTGCTGCTGTCGTCCCTGTTGCTCACCGTCACCGCCTGCACCTGGGTGCCGATCGAACCGGCCGGCAAGGCGACCCGCGTGCTGCCGGCAGGCCCGGTACCGGCCGGCTGCATCTCCAAGGGCGAAGTGGTGGTGACCGTGAAGAGCAAGGTCGCCTTCTACAACCGCAACCCGCTGCGCGTGCAGGAAGAGCTGGAAACCCTGGCCCGCAACGAGGCCCCGACCACCGGCGCCAATGCCGTGCAGGCTGCTGCGGCCCCTGCCGATGGCAGCCAGCGCTTCGCCGCCTTCCAGTGCCCGCCGCGCTGAATCCTTCACCATACGGCCAAGGCTGAATTCGTAAAGATGCGGTGAAGGCCCGGGGGGTTATAGAATAGCGCCCCCTTTGCCTGAGCCTTGGCGCTAACCTCGATGCTCTTCAAGAATGTCTCGATTGCCGGCCTGGCTCACGTTGATGCGCCGCACACGCTGACGACCAAGGAAATCAACGAACGCCTGCAGCCGACCCTGGATCGCCTTGGTATCCGTACCGACGTCCTCGGCGACATCGCCGGCATCCACGCGCGCCGCCTGTGGGACAACGGTGTCCTGGCGTCCGATGCGGCCACCATGGCTGGCCGCAAGGCGCTGGAAGACGCAGGCATCGATGCGACGCAGGTGGGCCTGTTGGTCAACACCTCGGTCAGCCGTGACTACCTGGAGCCGTCCACCGCTTCCATCGTGTCCGGCAACCTCGGTGTCAGCGACGAGTGCATGACCTTCGACGTCGCCAATGCCTGCCTGGCCTTCATCAACGGCATGGACATCGCTGCGCGCATGCTTGAGCGCGGTGAGATCGACTATGCGCTGGTGGTGGATGGCGAGACCGCCAACCTGGTGTACGAAAAGACCCTGGAGCGGATGACCGCGCCGGACGTCACCGCCGACGACTTCCGCAACGAGCTGGCGGCGCTGACCACCGGTTCCGGTGCAGCCGCGATGGTGATGGCCCGTTCGGAGCTGGTGCCCGACGCGCCGCGCTACAAGGGTGGTGTGACCCGCTCGGCCACCGAGTGGAACCAGCTGTGCCTGGGCAACCTGGACCGCATGGTCACCGACACCCGCATGCTGCTGATCGAGGGCATCAAGCTGGCCCAGAAGACCTTCACCGCCGCCAAGATCGCGCTGGGCTGGGCCGTGGAAGAGCTGGACCAGTTCGTCATCCACCAGGTCAGCCAGCCGCACACCGCGGCGTTCATCAAGAATTTCGGCATCGACCCGAAGAAGGTCATGACCATCTTCGGCGAGCACGGCAACATCGGTCCGGCCTCGGTGCCGATCGTGCTGAGCAAGCTCAAGCAGCTGGGCAAGCTGAAGAAGGGCGACCGCATCGCGCTTCTGGGCATCGGCTCGGGCCTGAACTGCTCGATGGCCGAAGTGGTCTGGTAAAAAGTCACCGTTGACCTGCTGCGCGCCGTCCGCACCTGCCAGCCAACCGCTCGCGACGGACAGCGATGATGTTTCCAAGTGTCCAAGGGCCGGTTCTACCGGCCCTTTCTACAGGTGCGATCCGATGTCCCAGCTTCCCGGTTACCCCACCCACCCGCAGCGTTTCGAGGTCCGCCCCGGCCTGTCGATGAACTATCTCGACGAAGGCCCGCGCGACGGCGAAGTGGTGGTGATGGTGCACGGCAACCCGTCGTGGAGCTATTACTGGCGCACGCTGGTGGCCGGCCTGTCGGACAGGTACCGCTGCATCGTGCCCGACCATATCGGCATGGGCCTGTCGGACAAGCCCGACGACAGCCGCTACGCGTACACGCTGCAGTCGCGGGTGGATGATCTGGATGCGCTGCTGAAGCATCTGGGCATCACCGGCCCGGTGACGCTGGCCGTGCACGACTGGGGCGGCATGATCGGCTTCGGCTGGGCGCTGTCGCACCACGACCAGGTCAAGCGCCTGGTGGTGCTCAACACCGCCGCGTTCCCGATGCCGGCGGCCAAGAAGATGCCGTGGCAGATCGCGCTGGGCCGGCACTGGAAGATCGGCGAGTGGATCATCCGCACCTTCAATGCGTTCTCCTCCGGTGCGTCGTGGCTGGGCGTGGAGCGGAAGATGCCGGCCGATGTGCGCCGCGCTTACGTGTCGCCGTACAACAGCTACGCCAACCGCATCAGCACCATCCGCTTCATGCAGGATATTCCGCTGTCGCCGGCCGACAACGCGTGGTCATTGCTGGAGCGCGCCGGCAAGGCGCTGCCGTCGTTCGCCGATCGTCCGGTCTTCCTCGGCTGGGGCCTGCGTGATTTCGTGTTCGACCACCACTTCCTGAAGGGCTTCCAGGCAGCGTTGCCGAAGGCGCAGGTGCATGCCTTCGAGGATGCCGGCCACTACGTGCTGGAAGACAAGCATGAAGTGCTGGTGCCGGAGATCCGGGCGTTCCTGGACAAGAACCCGATCTGAAGAGTGTGCCGACCAACGGTCGGCACCCACCGGGAGAGTGAACGGGTGGGTGCCGACCGTTGGTCGGCACGCCCGGGGAAGGGATGGGTGGGTGCCGACCGTTGGTCGGCACGCATGTCATGCCGCGATCGGCGCCTGTGGCGAGGGGCTGTTGCCGTTGTCGTCCGGGTGGTCGTCGTCGTTGTCCGCACCGTCGCGCCAGCGCCAGTCGGCCAGGGTCAGCGGATCCAGCCCATAGGCGATGCGGGCCTTGTCGCACTGCGGGCTGGCCTTGCCGTATTCCCACGATGCATCCACCTCGCGGCACACGCTGGGGCGGTTGGGGTGGATCGTGCAGCGCGAATAGACGCCGATCTGCGCGTCCAGCGCCACGCAGCGCACCGGCTTGGAATGGGTGCCGCGCATGCACAGGCGGTGCGGGTCGAGCACCTCGGTGAGCTGGTGTGGCACGCCGCCGGGGGTGACCTCGTCCGATTCCATCCAGTGGAAGGCCACGCGGTACTGGGTGCAGCAGGCGCCGCAGGTCATGCAGGGATGTTGCATGGGCAAGCCGCCTCGGGCGGCATCGGGAAAGGGACGAGGATGCGGATTTTCCACGCTGGCGGCCGCCGCGCAAGAAATTCCGTAAGCGGCGACAATGAACGGATGAACCGATCCTGCAACATCGCCGCGCGGCTGCCCGAGCTGGCGCGTGAACGCCCCGACCAGATCGCCATCCGCTGCCCCGGGCGCCGCGGCGCCGGCAACGGCATGGCCGCCTACGACGTGACCCTGGACTACCGCCAGCTGGACGCCCGCAGCGATGCGATGGCGGCCGGCCTGGCCGGTTACGGCATCGGCCGCGGGGTGCGCACGGTGGTGATGGTGCGGCCGTCGCCGGAGTTCTTCCTGTTGATGTTCGCCCTGTTCAAGCTGGGCGCGGTGCCGGTGCTGGTCGATCCGGGCATCGACAAGCGCGCGCTGAAACAATGCCTGG
Source organism: Stenotrophomonas sp. 3(2025) (assembly GCF_052665395.1). Classification (NCBI taxonomy): domain Bacteria; kingdom Pseudomonadati; phylum Pseudomonadota; class Gammaproteobacteria; order Lysobacterales; family Lysobacteraceae; genus Stenotrophomonas; species Stenotrophomonas sp. 3(2025). Next base: position 272,880 of record NZ_JBQOIF010000003.1, read on the forward strand.
ACGAGGCACGGCCACAGGCCTTCATCGGCATCCCGCTGGCCCACGTGGCGCGGCTGGCGCTGCGCTGGGCGCCTTCGGCGACCCGCCTGGTGACGGTCGGCCGCCGCCTGGGCTGGGGTGGTACCACGCTGGCCGCGCTGGAGCGTGCCGGCGCCAACAGCGGCCCGATGCTGGCCGACACCGATGGCGAAGACACGGCGGCGATCCTGTTCACCAGCGGCTCCACCGGCGTGCCCAAGGGCGTGGTTTACCGCCACCGCCACTTCGTCGGCCAGATCGAGCTGCTGGGCAGCGCCTTCGGAATGGAGGCGGGTGGGGTGGACCTGCCGACCTTCCCGCCGTTTGCGCTGTTCGATCCGGCACTGGGCCTGACCTCGGTGATTCCGGACATGGATCCGACCCGGCCGGCCCAGGCCGACCCGGCGCGCCTGCATGACGCCATCCAGCGTTTTGGCGTGACCCAGCTGTTCGGCTCGCCCGCGCTGATGCGGGTGCTGGCGCGGCACGGGCGGCCGTTGCCGACGGTGACCCGGGTGACCTCGGCCGGTGCGCCGGTGCCGCCGGACGTGGTCGCTACCATCCGCAGCCTGCTGCCGGCCGATGCCCAGTTCTGGACACCGTATGGCGCCACCGAGTGCCTGCCGGTGGCGGTGGTCGAGGGTCGCGAGCTGGAGCGTACGCGCGCGGCCACCGAGGCCGGTGCTGGCACCTGCGTCGGCAGCGTGGTCGCACCGAACGAGGTGCGCATCATCGCCATCGATGATGCGCCGCTGCCGGACTGGTCGCAGGCGCGCGTACTGGCCGTGGACGAGATCGGTGAGATCACCGTGGCCGGACCGACCGCCACCGACAGTTATTTCAACCGTCCGCAGGCGACGGCGGCGGCGAAGATCAGCGAAACCCTGTCCGATGGCAGCGTCCGCATCGTGCATCGCATGGGCGATGTCGGCTACTTCGATGCGCAGGGACGGCTGTGGTTCTGTGGCCGCAAGACCCATCGCGTGGAAACCGCCCACGGACCGCTGTACACCGAACAGGTCGAGCCGGTGTTCAACACCGTACCCGGCGTGGCACGCACGGCGCTGGTGGGTGTCGGCGCGGCCGGTGCGCAGGTGCCGGTGCTGTGCGTGGAGCTGCAGCGTGGCCAGTCCGACAGCCCTGCTCTGCGCGAGGCGCTGCATGCCACGGCCGCTGCGCGTCTGCCCGAGATGAAGCTGGACCACGTGCTGATGCATCCGGCGTTCCCCGTCGATATCCGTCACAACGCCAAGATCGGCCGCGAGAAGCTCGCCGTCTGGGCCCGCGCCGAACTGGAGAAGCGCGCATGAAGATCCTGGTCACCGGTGGTGGTGGTTTCCTTGGCCAGGCGCTGTGCCGTGGCCTGGTCGAACGTGGCCACCAGGTGCTGGCATTCAACCGCAGCCACTACCCGCAACTGCAGGCGCTGGGCGTGGGCCAGATCCGCGGTGACCTGGCCGATCCGCAGGCGGTGCTGCATGCGGTGGCCGGCGTCGATGCGGTGTTCCACAACGGCGCCAAGGCGGGTGCGTGGGGCAGCTATGACAGCTACCACCAGGCCAACGTGGTCGGCACCGACAACGTCATCGCCGCCTGCCGCGCGCATGGCATCGGCAGGCTGGTCTATACCTCCACGCCCAGCGTGACCCACCGCGCAACGCACCCGGTGGAAGGACTGGGTGCGGACGAAGTGCCGTATGGCGAGGATTTCCAGGCGCCGTACGCGGCGACCAAGGCGATTGCCGAACAGCGCGTGCTGGCGGCCAATGACGCGACCCTGGCAACCGTGGCGTTGCGTCCGCGGTTGATCTGGGGCCCGGGCGACCAGCAGCTGGTGCCACGCCTGGCCGATCGTGCACGCGCTGGCCGTTTGCGCCTGGTGGGCGACGGCAACAACAAGGTCGATACCACGTACATCGACAACGCCGCGCTGGCCCATTTCCTCGCCTTCGAGGCGCTGGCACCGGGCGCTGCGTGCGCCGGCAAGGCGTACTTCATTTCCAATGGCGAGCCGCTGCCGATGCGCGAGCTGGTCAACAAGCTGCTGCAGGCGGTGGGCGCTCCAACCGTGGACAAGGCGATCAGCTTCAAGACGGCGTATCGGATCGGCGCGATCTGCGAGCGGCTGTGGCCGCTGCTGCGCCTGCGTGGCGAGCCGCCGCTGACGCGCTTCCTGGCCGAGCAGCTGTGCACGCCGCACTGGTACAGCATGGAGCCGGCGCGCCGCGATTTCGGCTACGTGCCGCAGGTCAGCATCGAAGAAGGGCTGCGACGACTGAAGGCCGCATCATGACGGCGGCATCACCGCGCTGAAGCCTTCATTACGCGCAGAGATCGCCATCACCGGTTGCACACCGGCAGATGCGCAGGATGGACACAACGCCACCCACGGCCGACCACCTGCGAGGAGCACCATGCTGCATTACGCCGTCATCTTCTTTGTCATCGCCATCATCGCCGCCGTGCTCGGTTTCTCCGGCATCGCCGGTGCCGCCAGCAACATCGCCTGGATCCTGTTCGTGGTGTTCCTGGTGCTGGCTGTGATCTCGATGTTCCGCAAGCGCACATGACCGCTTGAACAGTCGCGCCGGCCGCTGGCCGGCAACCTCGATTACCCGGGGTTGCCGACCGGCGGCCGGTACTGCCGAAGCGCGGTCAGCGCACCGCGCTGTGCAATCGGCGATCGGCGTCGTGCCGTTCCATCGCCAGTTCGATCAGGCGCGTGATCAGCGCCGTGTAGTCCACGCCACTGGCGCCCCACAGCTTCGGATACATGCTGATGCGGGTGAAGCCGGGCAGCGTGTTGACCTCGTTGATGACGATCCGGCCATCCGCGGTCAGGAACACATCCACGCGCGCCATGCCGGCGCATTCCAGCACCTGATACGCCTGAAGCGCGATGTCCTGGATACGCGCCTGCGTCGCCGCGTCGATCGCGGCCGGCACCACCACGTCGGCGCCATCTTCGTTGATGTACTTGGTGTCGTAGGCGTAGAACTCGTCGTGCAGCACCACCTCGCCACAGATGCTGGCCTGCGGCCGCTCGTTGCCGAGCACCGCGCATTCGATCTCGCGGCCGACCACGGCCGATTCCACCAGAACCTTGTGGTCGTAGCGCAGCGCAGTCTGCAATGCCTCGGCGAAACCGTCGGCGTCCTTGACCTTGCTCACGCCCACCGATGAGCCCTGGTTGGCCGGCTTCACGAACAGCGGCAGGCCGAGTGCCGCGATCAGGGCATCGACATCGACCGTATCGGCTTCATGGCGGCGGATGCAGACCCACGGCGCCACCTGCAGGCCGGCATCGCGCAGCAGGCGCTTGGTTACATCCTTGTCCATGGCTACCGCCGAACCCAGTACCGGCGAGCCGACGAAGGGCAGGTTGGCCATGCGCAGCAGGCCCTGCAGCGCACCGTCCTCGCCCAGCGGGCCGTGCACGATCGGCAGCACCACATCGATCTGCCCCAGCGCGCTGCCCGCATCGGTCGGCTGCAGCTGAGCCTGCTCGGTGCCGGGCAGAACCGCCAGCGCGGTGCCGGAGGGATGCAGGGCGATGCGCGCCGGATCCTCGGCATTGAGCAGGAAGGTGTCCGGCTGGCTCAGGTGCCACTGTCCCTGCTTGTCGATGCCGATCAACACCGGTTCGAAGCGCTCGCGGTCGAGTGCGTCGAGAATGTTCTTCGCCGACTGCAGCGAAACTTCGTGTTCGGAAGACCTGCCACCGAAGATGATGCCAACCCGTGTCCGTGCCATGGAAATGCGATGTCCTGTGCGTTGCGTGGCTCCATAGCATGAACCTTCATCGGCCTTCCGCGTGAGGCACAGATGAACCAGGAATCCCTTCGCACGCGTCAATTGCGCATGCCCCTGATCTACCGTGTCGACCAAGGTCGACACCTACCAACCGACTGAGGTTGCCGGCCAGCGGCCGGCACTACCGCAAGCACCATGGCTACCGGACACACCCCGCCTCCCCACGGAATGCCCGCTGTTGCGGTTGCTCCGGCTTTTGATGTTGCCGTTGCGTCTGCGGGTGCCGGGCGGCAGCCTGGCCCAAGCCCCCCACCCGCGCAGGTAGAATGCGCACATGGCTCTTTCCCTGCTCAAGTCCCTCAAGCCGGTCGCTGGCCGTGCCCTGCAGATCGCCCTGAACCGCGCACTGGCGCTGGATCCGGATACCCGCCACGCCCTGGCCAGCCTCGACGGTCGCCATATCGACCTGACCCTGGACGCGCCGCCGCTGGCAATGCGCATCAGCGTCGACGGCGACCAGTTGCGTGTCGGCCCGGTGGATGCGCAGGAAGCCGACCTGGCCGTGCGCAGCAGCCTGGCCGGCGTGCTGGCACAGCTGCCGCTGCTGGCGCGTGCCCGCCAGGGCGCTGACAACGGCAAGGGCCGCGTGCGCGTGGCCGGCGATGCCGAGCTGGCGCGGCGCCTGCAGCAGCTGGCCAAGGGCTTCGATCCGGACTGGCAGCAGCCGTTCGTCAGCGTGTTCGGCGACGTGCTGGGCGTGCAGGTGGCCAACACCCTGCGCAGCGCCCTGCAGCATGCCCGCCAGGGCGCGATCGACCTCGCCCACAGCGCCGCTGAATTCATCACCGAGGAATCGCGCGACGTGGTGCCACGTGCCGAGCTGGATGCCTTCCACGATGACGTGGACGTGCTGCGCGACGATGTCGAGCGCCTCGGCGCACGCGTGCAGCGCCTGCGGGGTGCCGCATGAAGGCGCTGCTGCGGGCCAGCCGCATCGGCCGGGTGATCCTGCGTTACCGCCTCGACGACCTGCTGCAGGGCACCCCGGCCGAGCGCTGGCTGCGCCTGGCCAAGCCGTTCGTTCCGCGCGCATCGGCCGCCATCGCGGCACAGTCGCGGGGTGCACGCCTGCGCCTGGCGCTGCAGGACCTGGGGCCGATCTTCGTCAAGTTCGGGCAGATCCTGTCCACCCGCCGCGACCTGGTGCCGCCGGACGTGGCCAATGAGCTGACCCTGCTGCAGGACCGGGTCAAGCCCTTCGACGGCGAGACCGCACGCCGCATCGTCGAGGAAGCGCTGGGCCTGCCGGTCAGCGAAGCCTTCGCCAGTTTCGATACCGAGCCACTGGCCTCGGCGTCGATCGCACAGGTGCACGCGGCCACCCTGGCCGACGGCCGCCAGGTGGTGGTCAAGGTGCTGCGCCCGGGCATCGAAAAGCAGATCGACGCCGACATCGCCCTGCTCAACTCGCTGGCGACGCTGGTCGAGCGCACCCATCCGCGCGCCGACAAGATCCGCCCGCGCGAAGTGGTGGCCGAGGTGGAGAACACCCTGGCGGCCGAGCTGGACCTGCAGCGCGAAGGCGCCAATGCCAGCGTGCTGCGCCGTTTCTGGGAGAACTCCGACGACCTGTACGTACCGGAAGTGATCTGGAGCCATACCGCCGAACGCGCGCTGACCCTGGAGCGGGTATGGGGCATTCCTTCCGACGACATCGCCGCGCTGGACAAGGCCGGCATCGACCGCAAGGCGCTGGCCGCCAAGGGCGTGCGGGTGTTCTACACCCAGGTGTTCCGCGACAACTTCTTCCATGCCGACGCGCACGCCGGCAACATCTGGGTCGACATCGATCCGATGCGCCGCGACAACCCGCGTTTCATCGCGCTGGACTTCGGCATCATGGGCCAGCTCTCGCAGGAAGATCAGTACTACCTGGCCGAGAACTTCATGGCCATCTTCAACCGCGACTACCGCCGCATCGCCGAACTGCACGTGCAGGCGCGCTGGATGCCCGACAACGTGCGCATTGATGATCTGGAAGCGGCGGTGCGTTCGGTGTGCGAGCCGTACTTCACCCGCCCGCTGTCGCAGATCTCGCTGGCCGAAGTGCTGATGAAGCTGTTCCGCGTGGCCCAACGCTACCAGCTGACCCTGCAGCCGCAGTTGATCCTGCTGCAGAAGACCCTGCTCAACATCGAAGGCGTCGGCCGCCAGCTGGACCCGCAGATCGACATCTGGGCCGTGGCCAAGCCGGTGCTGGCGAAGATCCTGCGCGAGCGCTACAGCCCGCGCCGCGTAGTGCGCGAGATCGGCAAGCGCCTGCCGGAAATCATGACCCATGCGCCGGACATGCCGCGCCTGGTGCACGCCTGGCTGACCCAGCAGGTGGAAGGTCGCCATGAACTGGCGATGCGCTCGCGCGATCTGGTTGCGCTGGACGCCAGCGTGCAGCGCCTGCAGAAGCATGCGGTCGGTGCGATCACCGGCGTCGGCCTGCTGGCGATCGCCGCGTTGATGTACGTGCTGCAGCCGCCGGGCTGGTACTGGGGCGACCTGCCGGCGTGGAGCTGGGTGTCCGGTGCGGTCGGAGCGTTCGCATTGGCGCGTGCGTGGTGGCGATGACGGCCACCTGCTGAAGCAGCGACGACAGCGGACCGTCGTCGCCGACCGGCTTACCAGCGGTAGCCCAGCCCCACCTGCGAATGCAGGCTCTGGAAACGATCCAGGCGCGTCTTGTGCCAGGTCTTGCCCAGCCCGACGTCGAGCACCAGGTGCTCTCCCAGCGGCTGGCTGCGGCGCAGGAACACGCGCTTGGCATCGTGCTCGCGCAGCAGCAGCGGGTCGGCCTCGGCGGTGTAGCCCGAGGTGCCGGTGCCCAGCCACAGCTGGGTCGAGCCATGGCCATGGCTGTCCTTCAGGCGAAGTGAGATGGTGCTGCCGTGGCCATCAGGACCATTGGATTGGCGATGGCGCTCATGCTTGACCGATGCCGTCACTCGCGGGAAGTAGTGGGAAGCACCGATCGACCAACCGCTGACGTAACTGCTGCCGTGGTATTCGGCGTACTTGCCGCCCACGCTCAGCACGGTCCTGCTGGCCACCGTCCACAGAATGTCCTGCTTGATCTGGCGGTTGACGAAGACCGGATCGTCGTTGGAAGCCATCAGCGATGTACGGGTGGCGAAGGAGGCCGACCAGTCGTGGTGCAGTGAACCCTGTGCGCGGTTTCCGCTGTAGCGGGCGGTGCCGTAGTCGCGCTCGCCGTGGGCCAGGCCCAGGTGCCAGCGACTGGTGCCCGCGCGACCGGCTACATCCATCGTCTGCACGTCGCGCTTGCCGAAGCCTTCGTTGTATTCGGTGTGGTCCAGCTGCAGGGAAACGCGGTCGACGCCGGCGTGGGCGCTGGCGGCGGCCAGCAGCAGGACGCACGGTAGTGCGCCATGGGTGATGAATCGCATGGTGATTACTCCAGGGGTTGGGAATGCAGGTGTTGCAGCAGGCGATAGCGGCCTGCGGGCAGATTCCGTTCCACGGTGATCCGCGGACCGAACTGGCTGCCCGGCGCGATGATGCGACCGGGCAGGATGATCACGCCGACACCCAGCGCCGCACCTGCGCCGATCCACGCGCCAAGCTTGTCGCGCTGGCTGTTGATGACCTGGCCGTCGACATGCACGTCGATCGAAGCACCGTCGAGGCGGTGGTTGCTGGTGCGCACGAGGGCGCCAAGATAGGCGTCGTCGTCGATGCGGCTGTCGCCGATGAAGCACTGCGGACCGATGCTGACCCGACGGCCGACCACGGTATTCTTGAGCTCGCTGCAGAAGCCGATACGGGTGTCGTCACCGATGCACAGCGGGCCGCGCAGCAGCACGTGGTTGCCGATCAGGCAGTCGCGCCCGATCGACACCGGACCCTGGATATGGGCGCCATCACAGATGCGGCTGCCGGCGCCGACATGCACCGCGCCACGCATCGTGGCCCGTGGTGAGATGTCCGCGCGCGGATCGAGGTCGGGTTGCAGCAGTGCGAGTGCGCCCGCCATTGCCTCCAGGTCATTCCACCACATGCGGATACCTCGTCGGCTTGTCGCGCGCGGGCTCGCGGCCAGTGACCAGTCCCTTCAGTCCATGGACCAGCCAGACCGCATAGGCCAGCAGCACATACAGCACCGAGAACGCTGCGGCCGGCACCAGCCAGGGACGCCGGTGGTGCACGGCACTGACCAGCCCCAGCGCCATCACGATGCAGATCCACACCAGCGGCACCACCGCCACCACCAGGCCAGCCGGGCCGTGCACCCTGGCGGCGCCAAATCCCACCTGCAGCCCAGCGGCGATCCCCACCAGCGCCAGCAGGATCATCGGCAGGATGCTGAAGAGCCCGAAGCGGGTCAGCAGCAACCGCCGATGCAGGCGCATGCACACCGCGTAGCCGACGATCCAGCGCCGCCAGCGGCGCCATTCCTCCACCAACGTGCTGCATTCCTGCGGGTACACCACGCAGCGGATGCTTTGCCGTACCCGGTAACCCTGGGCCACCAGAGACCAGGACATGTCCAGGTCTTCGACGCGGGTGCGGTCGGAAAAACCCACCTTCCGCAGCACGCTGGTGCGGAACAGCCCACAGGAACCGGAGACGATGAACGGCGCTCCGCCCAGCCACTGCTGGAAGCTGCGCTTGATGACGATCATCGGCAGCTTCAGGCTGGCCCGCACGTGTGGAAGAAAGCCGGCGCCCTGCAGGCAGGACGATGGCACGCCACCCACTGCGTCGGCGCCCCGTTCGATTTCCGCCAGCAGGTGCCCCAGGCCGGTACTGCGTGGATCGACGCGGGTGTCAGCATCGGTCAGGAACACCTGGGCGGTGGTCACATGCTGCAGCCCGTGCATCAGCGCTCCGCCCTTGCCGGTGTTGGCCTGGTGCACGGCAAGCAGGCGGCCTGGCCACTGCAGCTGCAGCGTGTCCAGTACCTGCGCGGTGGAATCGGTGGAACCATCGTTCACGCAGATAACCCGTGCGATGTACGGGTTGTGCAGCAGATCGGTGAGCGAACGCTGCAGGCACGGTGCTTCGTTGTAGGCCGGCACGATCGCATCGATGCTGCGCAGCTGCCCGCTGGGCCTGCGCGTTGCGTGGACCAGCAGGCGCACGACGATGAAGGCACACATCGCCAGGAACAGCAGGGTCTTCATCACAGCACCAGCCGATGGGGCAGGAAGCCCTCGCTGGGGCCGATGCCCACCTGTTGGCCGCGGAACTGGGCATGGCAGCGCAGATGGCTTTCCTGCATGTAATGGCGATCACCCTGGCTGGCGTGTTCGCGCAGCGCACGGATCTTCAGTTCCAGCTGCACGCTGATGTCTTCAAACACCTGGGGCGCGAACTGCGGCAGCGTGCTCGGGCTTTCGTAGCACAGGATCTGCGGGACGCTGCGACAGGCGACGATCGAAGCTTCATGGACGGTGCGATGGTCCTGATGATGGTCTTCGCCGCACATCGTGTAGACGCGCTGTGGCCGAATGGCCGCGCACGCCTGCTCCAGCGAACCGATGATGGCGTTGCGGCAGGAGGGAAAACAGGTGTCCGGGAAATCGTGCTGCAGCACCTGCCGGACACCAAGCTGCCGCAGCGCGCGATGTGATTCGTCGCTGCGGTCGGCACCATCGTGGCAGCCGCGGCCACCCCGGCTCAGCACCAGGGCATGGATGCGGGCGCCGGCGAAGGCGAGCTTGGCCAGGCTGCCGCCACAGCCCAGTTCGATGTCATCAGGGTGGGCGCCGATTGCCAGGATGTCGTGGGCCATGGCCATGTCCTTGCGGGAAATCCAGGGGGAGCGCGGCAGAGGTGTTGAACGCACTGCTGCGGGCGCGGACTATCGCAATGGCCAGATGGAACAGGGCCTAGGAACATTACGAAAACCGGCCGAGGCGCGGCGCAGGCCTTGCCGCGCAACAACGTGGCGGGCAGCGGGATTGGCCGCCGTTGATTGGCGAAGGCGTCCGGGCAGGCCGATGACGTCAGTACGTCGATGCGGACGCGCGCCGTGGAAGCAGCGAGAATGGTGCTGGTGCATCGCCATCCGGTGTTTGCCCACAGCGCGGAGAGCGAGCCGATGGACCTGGATGCACTGAAGGATGAACTGGCCCGCTTCGGCGCCCACAACGATGCGAACGAAACCGAGCGCGGCCGGCGCATGCTCAACATCACCGCCGACACCGGTGAACTGCTGTCGGTGCTGGTGCGTTTCGGCAACGCCCGCCGCGTGCTGGAGATCGGTACGTCCAACGGTTATTCCACGCTGTGGCTGGCCGAAGCAGCGGCCGCGATCGATGGCCAGGTGACCACGCTGGAGTTCGCTGCCGACAAGGTGGCGATGGCCCGCGCGAATTTCGCCCGCAGTGGATTGGGCGAGCGCATCAACCTGGTCCACGGTGATGCCGGGCAGTGGCTGGCGCAGGCCGCGCAGGGCTGCATCGACCTGCTGTTCCTGGATTCGGATCGCGGGCAGTACGCGGGCTGGTGGCCGCAGCTGCGTCGGGTACTGCGCCCCGGCGGCCTGCTGGTGGTCGACAACGCCACCACGCATGCCGATGAGATGGCGCCGCTGCGCGCCCTGCTGGCCGCCGACGCGGCGTTCACCACCAGCCTGGTGCCGGTGGGCAATGGCGAACTGCTGGCGCTGCGCAATACCTGACCGGGCGCCATCCCGGTAGCGCGGGTCGCTGGCCTGGTGCGGTAGTGCCGGCCGCTGGCCGGCAACCGCAGCCATCGGGCGACCTCGACGTTGCCGGCCAGCGGCCGGCACTACCCTATTCAGCGTGTCATCCGGATAATCGCGCGGTGAGTACCGAACCTGACACCCTCGCTGCGGTCGAGACTGAAACCGCGCCCCTGCAGCTGCTGCACCTGGATGAACGGCTGGCCGTGGTCAACAAGCCGGCCGGGCTGATGGTCCATGACAGCAAGCTGGCCCGTGGCGAAGATGATTTCCTCGCCGATCGCCTGCGCGAGCAGCTGGGCCGGCCGATCTTCCTGGTCCATCGCCTGGATCGCGCCACCAGCGGCTGCCTGTTGCTGGCCTTCGACCGTGATGCGGCCAGTGCGCTGGGCAAGTCGTTGATGGGCGGCGAGGTGAGCAAGGATTACCTGGCCATCTGCCGCGGCTGGCCGGCCGAGGAGGCCTGGCAGGTCGACCACGATCTGGACGGTGGTCCCGGCAAGCCGGTGAAGAAGCCGGCGGTCACCGACTTCCAGCGCCTGGCTACCGGCGAACTGTCGGTACCGGTGGGCGAGTTCACCAGCTCGCGCTATGCGCTGCTGCGTTGCCAGCCGCTGACCGGGCGCTTCCGGCAGATCCGTCGCCATCTCAAGCACCTGTCACATCACCTGATCGGCGATACCAGCCATGGTGATGGCCGGCACAACCGCAACTTCCGCATGCAGGGTGTGCACCGCATGCTGCTGCACGCCGAGCGCCTGCGCTTTCCGCATCCGGATGGCGGCACGGTGGAGGTGCGCGCGCCGGTCGACGGTGAATTCCAGAAGGCGCTGGATCTTTTCGGTTGGCAGGTGCCGTAGCGGTAGCGCCGGGCCCTGCCCGGCGGCTTCTGCGATGAAACGGCCGCGCTTCGCGCTCGCCGGGCATGGCCCGGCGCTACCGCCTCACTTCTTTTCCGGCTCGTTGACGATCGCTTCCAGATCCTTCTGCAGATCGGCGAACAGCGGCTGCATGCGCGTCTGGATCGCCACCATCACATTCTGCATCAAGGCGCTGGACCTGTTCGGTTGGCAGGTGCCGTAGCGGTAGCGCCGGGCCCTGCCCGGCGGCTTCGGCGATGAAACGGCCGCGCTTCGCGCTCGCCGGGCATGGCCCGGCGCTACCGCCTTACTTCTTTTCCGGCTCGTTGACGATCGCTTCCAGATCCTTCTGCAGATCGGCGAACAGCGGCTGCATGCGCGTCTGG